>JBJMNM010000288.1:0-9917 GCA_045804305.1 Gemmatimonadaceae bacterium
GAGCATCTGCGTCGTGAGATTCATCACGATCGACACTGCGCTCGTTTTGGGCTGTTGGAGCACGCCCGGAATGAGCGCCAGGGCAGTGGAGGTGTCCTTCGCCGCGACCGCATCGAGGAGATCGCCGACCGACTCGCCGCGGCGCACACCGACTACTTCCGACACAGCCCGCTCGTCGATCGCGTCCGCGGTGAAGCTGGCGAGCTTCTCGAGTTCCACGGCCAGTTGTGCGAGGTCGGCACCGACGGCTTCCACCAGCAGCGATGCCGCTTCCGGCGTGATTGGGCGGCCCAGTACCGTTTCCGCATGGTACGAGACCCACTTGGGGAGACGGTCGCCGGTCAGCGGCGCGAATTCGACGGCGGTGCTTCGCTCGGCGAGCGGTGAGTCCGTCTTCGCGCCAGATGGCGCCACGAGCACCAGGACCGTGTCCGCGGCCGGACGAGCGAGATATCTGATGAGGAGCGCGCGCGTGTCCTTCTTCAGCTTGTCCACGTCTCGGACAACGACGACGCGGCGTTCGGCCAGCATCGGCGGCGTGCTGAGAAGCGAATCCAGCGTCTCCGCATCCAGCTCGGACCCACGGCGAAGCTCGAGATTGAAGTCGCGCGTTGCCGGATCCACCGCGACCTCGATGAGCTCGCGCGTGCGAGCGTCCTTGAGGAAGTCATCGTCCCCAAAGAAGTAGTAAACCGGATCGAAGGCGCGGGTCTTCAGCGCGGTATGTAGTGCTCGTTCCCCAGCGGACGCCATGGGGGAAATATAGGGTCTGCCGACCGAACGGTCAGACAGCCAGTCGCTGCTACCGTCCCACCGCGTCGCTCGCGAAGTGCCAGGGAGCCTGTTGCGCGACGAACACGGCAGGCCATACGCCCATGCCCGCCGGCATGGCGGCCACCAGCGCGGGCGTCGCCAGCGTGGAGGGCTCCGCCTCGGGGCGCGAGGCCACGACGGGCGCCATGCGAATGGTCCGGGGCGCTCGTCCGGCGGCACTGACGGCTGCCGCCAAGCCAGCGGCGGCAATGATGCCAGCAGCGATGGCAGTGTACGTTCCGACGGAGAAGGGCCGCCATCCGTCGGCGCGCGCGCCGTTGGGGATCATGCCGGCCGTTTTCAGCGCGCGCTCGTGCATCAGACGCACCTCCAGCCGCTGGCTGAATCCCGCCGAGGGGTGGATGGTCGGGAGATTGTGCGCCACGAGCAGCGCACGCCGCACACGAGTGTCGAGTCGCGCACACCGCTCACAGTGCTCCCGGTGGCGCGCCATCGCGTCCAACTCGATGCCACTCAACGTGTCGTCGATGTAGGCGTCGTGCTTACGGCGAAACTCCCGACAATTCATGAGGTGCGAGTGGATGTAAGGTGGCGTTCAGGGTATGCAATCGGTACCCGGGGGACCAGGGGCTGTTCCCGGAAGACCGGAACGGTGAGCCGTAAACTGTGAGCGCGTAAAGGGGCACACCAGACTGTGTCCGGTGTGCCCCTCTCGCCTTTGCTCATTCCCCGACCTGTTCCTACCCGTTCCCCGTCACCCGATCCTTAGTCCACCCACGGCTCGATGATCTCGGCGAACGCGTTGCGTGCGCGGTTGAGCCGCGATTTCACCGTGCCGAGGTTGCAGTCGGTAATCTCGGCGATCTCCTCGTACGACTTTCCCTCGAGCTCCCGGAGGACGAACACCTGACGGTGATGCTCCGGCAGCTTTGCCACGGTCTCGGCGACCAGCTCCCGCAGATGCCGCTTGCGGTAGAGATCGTCCGGGCGCGCGGTCGTGTCCTCGAACTGCAGCGGACGGTCGTCGTCGTCCCAGTTGCCCTTGATCGTCTGGAACAGCACGAGCGGATTCCGGGAGCGGTTTCGCAGCTCGTTCTTGGCCAGATTGGACGCGATGGTATATGCCCAGGTCGAAAACTTCTTCGACCGGTCGAAACGATGCAGGTGCCGGTAGACGCGGATGAAAACCTCCTGAACGAGATCCTCCGCCTTTTCCCGGTCCCCGATCGTGCGATAGATGAAGTTCAGCAGGCGCGTCTGATACCGCTCCACGAGCTCCTGGAAGGCGCGCTCTTCCCCCTCCAGAAACGATGTGACGATCTCTGCATCGTCCATCGCGCGAAGCTTTTCGCGGACCGTCGGCCCCTGTTGGGCGACCCGCTTCATTGCGACGTCAGCCATGTTCTTAACCCCCAATGCCTACGTAAGGGATACGCTTCGACGATACAGATTCGATGCATCGCTCCTTGTATCTCTTTCCGGGCCCTTGAAAAGCAGGGGGCATGCCGAGTGGCGACGCGGAGGGAACATTTTGCAAATCATTATACATCAACAGCTTAACCGTCTGTTAGCCGTGAGATGGCAACGAATGAGGGGCACTTACGTCCTCTTTTTATGACAGGACGTGAGAATGCCCCCCGGTGGTGTCCACTTTTAAGACACAACCGAAAGGCATTTGGATTCCTGCTTCAATAAATTCGTGCTTCGAGGCAGCGGCTGAGGCCGAGTCCGCTACCGGCCGGTTCTGAATCCCGCAGCGTAGAGGATGCCGAGGGCTGACTTTGCATCCATGATCTCGCCGGTGCGAATGAACTCGAGCGCCTCGGCGAGCGGAACGATGACCACGTCGACGAACTCGTCAGCTTCTCGCGCGCTCTCGCCGTGCTCGAGGCCCGAGGCCAGGAAGACGTGGATCAGCTCGTTGGTGAAGCCGGGCGTGGTGAACATGGTATACATCGGCTCGAGCCGGTCAGCCGTGCAGCCGGTCTCTTCTTTCAGCTCGCGTGCGGCACAGATCGCTGGAGATTCATCACCGTCGAGCCGGCCGGCGGGAATTTCATAGATGTAGCCGCCAGCTGCGTAGCGATACTGGCGCAACAGAAGCAATTGGGGGTCATCACCCGTTGGCTCGCTCATGAAGGGGACGATGGCTGCGGCACCTGGATGGCGTACGATATCCATCTCGCCGGTCGAGCCATCCGGAAAGCGAACCGTCTCGTGGTTCAGCGTGATGATCTTCCCCTTGTAAATCTCCTTGCAGGCGAGCTGTGCGTCCGGCTTCACGCCCCGTGCGCGAGCCTCCACCTCTTTTGCCGTGATGACGCGCGAGACTGTCTTCTTTCGCGTCATGATGTAGGCCCCGAGGCGTCAGCGACGATCTCGGCGGCGGTACCCGCGACCTCAGCAACAGGCGTGGCGATCACGGCTGGATCACCGACGACCACGATACGCAGCTGGTCGGGGTGCAGGTGCGCCTGCGCCGCGCGCAGCACGCCGGCGGTGGTCACGCCGCGGACGCGATTCCGATATTCATCATAGTAGCCATCGGGCAGGTCATGAATGACCAGGTTCGCCAGCGCCGCCGCGATCGCCGCGGTCGTCTCATACCGGATCGGGAAGACGCCGTGGAGATAGCTGGTCGCCAGCGTGAGCTCGTCGTCGCTGATCTCCTCCGTCCGCATGCGATCGATCTCGCCGAGTATTTCCCGCACCGCGGCTCCGGTGACGTCGCTCTTCACAGCGGTGGAGACGACGAACGGGCCTGCCGCGCGCCGCCACTCGAAACCCGAGAAGGCACCGTACGTGTAGCCGTGCGCCTCGCGTAGGTTCAGGTTGATGCGTGAAGAGAAGAGCCCGCCCAGCACCGCGTTCATCACCATCGTATCGAAGTAGTCGCCGACTCTGCGCGGCAGGCCGAGATGGCCCACGCGCACCTCGGATTGTGGAGCGTCCGCCTTCGCGACCACGCGCACGAGGCGTCCTGGCTGCGCGGCGTCGATACCGCCACCGGCAGGCGCTGGCCGGTCGCCCGACCAGTCGCCGAACAGCTGATCCACGAGCGCGCTGGCCTGCGCCATCGTCACGTCGCCGGCGAATACCAGCGTCGTCGCGCCGGGGCGGTAGCGCGCCTCGTAGAACGCGCGCACGTCACTACGCAACAGCGCGCGCACGCTCGGCGCATCACCGTCGGAGGGCGAAGCGTAGCGAGCGGTCGGTTGGTACACGGCGCGCGAAAACTGTTCGTCCGCGAGACCACGTGGCTCGGCGCGTTGCTGCAGCAGCTCAGCCAGCCGTTCTTCCTTGAGCCGCGCGACTTCGCGCTCGGGAAACTCCGGCGCGCGTAGGAGATCGCGCACGAGACCGAGAGCTTCGGGAAGGCGGGCCGTGAGCGCGGTGAGCGACACCGCGGCAACGTCCCAGTCGGCATGTGCCTCGACGGAAGCACCGATGCGCTCGAAGCGGTCGGCAAGCGCCGCGCCGTCCATTCCGGCTGCTCCCTCGAGCAGCAGTCGCGCGGTCAGGGCGGCGACCCCCTCCTTGCCAGTTGGCTCCACTTCTGCTCCCGCCTCGACAACGGCGATCACGGTGGCGATTGGAAGCTTGCTCACCGGAGCGACGACGAGACGCAGGCCGTTCGCGAGCGTGCGTCGCTCGAACCGAGGAAAGTGGTAGCTCCGCGGATCGGCCGGCTCGGGACGTGGAGTGGGAGCCGGCGCGGCGACTGGCATGACGGGCGTGGTCATGGTGCCTCCGCCATCGCGAGGTCGCTCTGCGTCGGCTCTGCCTCCGCTTCACGCGGCACGTAGAGCAGGCTCGCGCGGTTCTCCAGCACGAGACGTTCTCGCATGAACGCGTTCACCTGATCGACCGTGACCGCGCGGTAGCGATCGGTCTGCTGATTCACCAGCGCGGGATCGCCGAAGTAGGTGGCGAACATCGAGAGCCGGTCGGCGCGGTCGCTTGCCGATTGCAACGCGGCGACGGTCTCGGTCTCGATCAGCGTGACCACGCGTGCAACCTCAGCCTCCGTTACGCCGTCTCGCATGGCGAGCTCGATCTGCGCGTTGACGGCCAACTCCAGCTGCTCCACGCTCGTCTCGGGACGCGCTGTCACGTCGACGACCAGAAGATCGCTTCCCTTCGAGAGGTCGTACGTGAAGGCTTGCGCTTCCGCGGCAACCTGCTGCTCTCGCACGAGCGTCCGATGCAGGCGGCTCCCCTTTTTGAGACCCAGGATCGCGCCGGCCACGCTTGCTGCGTAGTAGGCCTCGCTGCCGAACACCGGCGACCGAAACACCATGAAGAGACGCGGGAGCATCACGTCGTCGGGCACGACCTCGCGCAGTGGGCCGCCGAACGTGGGCGGCACCGACATGTCCGGGAGTGGCGGCTTGCCGGCGCCACGAGGGATGGGGCCGAAGTGACGCTCCACCATCGCCCGGGCTTCCTCGCGGTCGAAGTCGCCCGCGATGGACAGCACCGCGTTGTCGGGGGTGTAATACGTCGCGAAGAAATGTGCGATGTCATCCAGGCTCGCTGCATCGAGGTCCGCCATGGAGCCGATGAGCGAATGATGAAACGGGTGGCCGACCGGAAAGGCGAGGGCAGGGAGTCGCTCCCACCAGGTGCCATACGGCTGATTGTCCATGGACCAGCGTCGCTCGTTCTGCACCACGTCACGCTGGGTATCCAGCTTCTGCTGCGTCATCGCCGGGAGCAGGTAGCCCATGCGATTCGCCTCGAGCCAGAGCGCCAGCTCGAGTTGATTGGATGGGACCGTCTCGAAATAGTTGGTGCGATCGAGCCACGTCGAGCCGTTGAGCGTCCCACCGGCTCGCTGCACGAGCTCGAAGTGCTCGTTTGCCCCGACGTTCGCCGAGCCCTGAAACAGCATGTGCTCGAACAGATGCGCGAACCCCGTGCGTCCCGCGCGCTCGTTGGCCGAACCAACGTGATACCAGAGGTTCACGGCGACGAGCGGGGCCGTATGATCCTCCGAGAGAATGACGCGCAGCCCATTGGAGAGCTGGAAGGTCTCGATCGGAATGTGCATCATGGAAAAGTGCACTCCTGAAGTGCCGTACGGTACCGGCGGCGGCGGCGGGGTTCTCCGCTCCTCCGCACGCCTCGCGCCCTGGATCAAATGAGACGGGGAGCGCCGACACCGGCGCTCCCCGCATCACATCGGCACCAGCGACTGGCTATGGCGTGGGCGCGGCCCCGAGCACGTCACGCACGTCACGCACGACGATCGCGCCCGGGTTGAGCGCACGCAGCCCTGGCTCGATGGTTTTCCGGTCGCCGACGATGACGATCGTCAGATGGTCGGGATCCACATACTGCCGCGCGACACGCTGAACGTCAGCCTGCGTGACGGCGCCGATGTTCTGGACAGCCGTGGCGTAGAAGTCGAGCGGAATGCCGTAGGTGATGAGCGGAAGCATCTGGCCGGCAATGCTGCCATTCGTCTCGAAGTCTTCGGGCAGACCGAGCTGGAGATACCGCTTCGCCTTCGCCAGCTCATCGCTTGGCACGGTGTCTCTGATGGCGCGCAGTTCCTTTCTGAACTCCACCAATGCGGAGTCGGTCTTGGCCGCCACGACCTCGGCGCTGGCGACGAACGGTCCCGCGCTGCGGCGCAGACCGAATCCAGAGTTCGCACCATACGTGTAGGCATGGGTCTCGCGCAGATTCTGGTTGAGTCGGCTCGTGAAGGAGCCACCGAGGATGGTGTTCAGCACCTGGAGCGCGAAGTAGTCGTTCGTGGTGCGTGGCGCGCCAATGCCGCCAAGCCTGAAGGAGGACTGCGGTGCGCCCGGCTTGTCGATCAGCACCAACGTGGTAGCCTTGGGAGTGCTCGTAGCAGGTGTGGCGACTGCCGGTATGTCCGCACGCGCCCACCCACCCAACAGCGCCTGCGCTCGACGCTCGATGTTGTCGGGCCGCACATCCCCCACGACGAGCAGCGTTGCGTTGTTCGGGCGGTAGTACGTGTTGTAGAAACTCGTGAGGTCGTCGCGAGAGATTGAAGCGACGGAAGCCTCCGTGCCGGCGAGTGGCCGCCCATACGGGTGCTCGTCGCCGAACAGCGCGTTGGCGAATGCTCGGTCGGCAATTGCAGGACCCCGGTCACGCTGCTGCTGGAGCGACGTCAGCCGTTGCTTGCGAACGCGGTCGAAATCCGCGACCGGGAAGGCCGGATGCAGTACGACGTCGGCGAACAGCGCCATCGCGCTGTCGAGCTGCGCGGTGGGCGTATGAAGCGAGACGGTGGACTGTTCCCAGCCGCTGCCAGCGCCCACGCGCACGCCGAGGAAGGCCGCCTGATCGGCGATCTGAAGGGCGGAGCGTGAGGTGGTGCCTTCCGTGAGCAATGCCGACGTGAGTGCCGCTGTCCCCATCTTGCCCGCGGGATCCGATTCACCGCCGGTGCGAAACTCGAGAATGAAGTCGGCGATCGGCAGCTCGTGCTGCTCCACGACGACGATCTTCAGTCCGTTCGGGAGCTGGCGCGTCGTGATCATCGGCACGCGAAGCGCCGGGGGCGGGCCGAGGACTGGCGGCTTCGTGAGGTCGATCGGTGCGGCGACGACCTGAACCGGGGTCGGCTCCTGCGTCGTCACGAGCGGCGCGCTCGCGCATGCCCCGAGTGACGCGACGGTCGTGAGTGTGGAGAGTACGCGTAGTGTCGGCCGCATCAGTGGGTGCCTCCCGAGACCATCAACTGCGTTTGACCTTGTGGAACCACGGTGAGCACCACCTTTGGCTTGGTGAGATACTTGGCGGCGACACGCTGGACGTCGGCCGCCGTGACGCGGTCGTAACGCGCCGCATCCTTCTGGATGTAGTCGGGTGTGCCGGCGAAGTAGTTGTACTCGGCGAGTCGGTCCGACTTGCCCAGCACCGACGCGATACGGTCGAGGAAGGCCGCGCGGCGCGTGTTGAGCGCCCTGGCGAGCTCACGCGGGGTGACGCCCTCCTTGATGATCTTGTCCACCTCTTCCGTCACGAGCTGCTTCATCATGGCGGGCGTCTGCTTCGGCTTCGGCGTGACGATGATGTTGAAGTTGCCATCGAGCTTCCCGCTGTTCTGGAAGGCGGTCACATCCTGCGCCACCTGCATGTCGAACACGAGGCGCTTGTAGAGGCGGGAGTTCTTGTCGCCAGCCAGCACGTCGGCCAGTACGTCGAGCGGCGCGTCGTCGGGGGTGAAGATCGGCACGGTGGGCCAGGTCTCATACAACCGTGGCAACGTGACTTTGTCTTCGAGCACGAGAAAGGTGTCACGGGCCACGGTGACCGTAGGTACGACTGGACGGGGCGGCATTTGTGGTCCGCGCGGGATCGCACCGAAATAGCGGTTGACCCAGGTGACCGCCGAGTCACGGTTGAAGTCGCCAGCGATGATCATGGTGGCGTTGTTCGGCGCGTAGTAGGTGCGGAAGAACTGCTTCACGTCGTCGAGCGACGCGGCGCTCAGATCCGCCATCGAGCCGATCACCGGCCAGTGGTAGGGGTGGTTCGCCGGATACAGTGCGGCAAGGATCGTCTCGTTCGACTTTCCATACGGGGCATTATCCACACGCTGTCGCCGCTCGTTCTTCACGACGTCGCGCTGCAGGTCGAGCTTCGACTGGTCCATCACGGGAAGCAGCTTTCCCATCCGGTCGGCGTCGAGCCAGAGCGCGAGCGGGAGTGCGTTGGACGGCATCGACTCGTAGTAGTTCGTGCGGTCCTCGGTCGTCGAGCCGTTATTGTTGGCGCCAGCTGCTTCGAGCCACTTGTCGAACTGACCGACCGGCACGTTTTCGGAGCCCATGAACATCACGTGCTCGAAGAGGTGCGCGAAGCCCGTGCGGCCAGGCTTCTCATCGCCGGAGCCGACCTTGTACCAGGTATTCACCACCACGATCGGTGTCGAGTGATCCTCGTGAAGGATCACCTCGAGCCCGTTAGGCAGGGTGATCTTCTCAAACTGGATCTTAGGGACGTTTTGCGCCGGCGCCGACGCGGCAACCGTCGCCGCCATTAATGCACACATTGTTACTAACTTACGGTGATTCACCGGCTGTTCCTCTCGAAGATGAAGGCCAGGGGGGCTTTGATGGACTCGCTGAGCGCGTATTTCCACCGCTCGGTGGGGCTGGCAGCAATCGGACTGGTAGGAGTCGGGGAGGGAAAAGGTTCCAGACCGTGACGGCGGGCGAGAATGGTCAGTCGCAGCATGTGAAAGGGATCGCTCACGAGCAGCACGTCTCGTCTTGACTGGCGTCCCATGAGTGCCGCAACGCCTTCCATGGACTCGCTGGTGGTACGTCCCTCGGTCTCCAGTAGGATGGCAGAGGCGGGTACGCCGCGCCGGATGGCGTAGCGTTGGCTCACGGCCGCCTCGCTGGTGGTGTCTCCCATGCCGGTTCCCCCTGTCACGATCATGAGCGGCGCGAGCTTGCGGCGCCATAGATCGATTGCATGGTCGAGCCGTGCACGCAGCACCGGTGATGGGCGGCCCACGTACTGGGCCGCACCGAGGACCACGATCGCCGAGGCGGGCTGCGCCTGGTCGTTGCGTTCGTACGCAAGCACTGCCCCCAGGGACGCAAGCCACACCAGCAGTAGAAGCCCCAACAGGGCGAGCACCACACGCACGACGGGCGGACGAGAGGGACGCGGCATCGCGTGAAGCTACTCCTCGCCCGCGCGAACGGGGAAGACGTGAGCGTCGCCGATCACTCCGCGAGACTGAGCAACGCCAACCAGAAGACGTCGAAGCTCGCGCGGGGGTCACGCCGTCCGGTATCGATTGCGAGACCATCCATGAATGCGATGCTCGCCGTGGCCAGGAGCTTGGCCGGCATTCGGGGCACGAGGCCAAGATCGGCGAAGAGCTGTTCGACCGTTTCGTCGGCAGCACGACAGCGGGCCAACGCGGCGTCGGTGTAGGCTGTCTGCACTGCCGGCTCGCGTTGCATGCCGAGCTCGAGCAGGATACGAAGCTCGCCGCGTGCGAGCTCTCCTTCGAGCCAGGTCCACAGTGCGTCGACGGCTCCACTGCCGCTGGCTGCCGTCATGGCCGAGCGCTCCCTGGCCACAATGCGCCGCGAGAGTTGCGACACCACCTCGGCCAGGAGGGTTGCCCTGTCGGC
>JBJMNM010000289.1:0-5440 GCA_045804305.1 Gemmatimonadaceae bacterium
GCGCGCGCGAGAGCGCGCATGTCGATGCCGTGATGGTCCCAGAAGCGCTTGTCCTCGACGGCCACGAACGCGTTGATGAGATCGGGATCGATCTGGCCGTACGGCGTCCACCGAGCCTGATTACCGTCCGCTGTGCGCGTGGTCCGCAGCGACAGGCCGTGTCGATCTTCCAACGAGACGCCCTGAGCCTGCGTGTCGCCGAGCGTGGCTGTCGACAATGGCCAGCAGATCCAGATGCCGCAGGCGAGCATCGCGGCGGCGACCGTGACGCTCCCCGCCGCCGCGACGCGCGCGAGTCGTCGCTTCACCAACCTCATTTCCGGGGTGTGATCACGAACGTCCCGCCGTCGCTCCGGCCGTTCACCCCAGGGTTGTACATCTCCTCGGCGTGCGCGGGCGGCTTGATGAACGTGCCCGGCGTGGTGGCGCGCGCGAGATACGACGCCGTGTAGGTGCCGGGCCAGAGCAGCGTGGCCGAATACACGACCCGGTCATCGCGCATCTCGCGATGGTCGAACGGCGACCACCACCCCGAGTCCCAGCTGCCATACCATCCGGTGCGCGTGTCCCCGCCGTCGCTTTCCTCGTGCTCGGCCCTCTCGCTCGACGCGCCCGTTCCGGGGCCCGGCATGGCCGACGCCGTGCGCAGGCTCAGGTCGACTGCCTCGAGTCCGGCCGGAAGCGCATCATCCAGCACCACGAAGTAGCGCAGCGTGGGCACGGTGATCTTGAGGCGGACGCGCACCATGTCGCCTTCGGCGATGGTCGTGGAGACCGTGCGGCTGTCGAAGCGCTCGTACCAGCGCTCGACCTGGATGCCGTGATCCTGCGACACGACGGGCGGCGCGAGCGGAATCTCCGTGACCGTGAGGTAGTAGTAGATGGCACCGTCGCCAGGGCCTGCGTCGAGCGAAAGGCGGAGCACCTGCTGCCCGCCGGCGCTCGCAAGCAATCCCTTCAGGGCGACGCTCGAATCGCGCGCCGCCTTCTGGGCGGCCGAACCGCCCTCGAGCAGCAGCCTGCCGCCAGCTCGCACGCGCACGGTTCGATCACCCTGTTCACGCCGGCGCTGGTCGAGCGTGGCGAGCGCCGTCACCGCCGACGCGTAGTCCTGGGTGTTCCACATCCAGCTCGCAGCACCGGCACGGCTCTGCTGTGCCAGCGTCTCCGCGAGCGGACCGACGAGCGGGTGCTGTGGATCCACGGCCAGCGTGGCCGTGAGGATCCGCGCGATTGGCCGCATCCGCGATTCGAAGTAGAAGCGCTCGCGACCAGTGTCGGGAAGCGTGGCGCGCGTGCCCTCGACGCGCACCTGCGCCCAGGTCGGCTCCATCAATCGCCGCGCCGCCGCGGTCTGTCGGCGGCGAGCCAGCACTTCGGCGAGCCGGGCACGATCCTCGAGCGTGAGCAGTGCCGCGGTGCGCAGCAGCTCATTCTCCGCCGCCACCGCCGGCCGACCCATTCGGCTGAGGAAATCGGCCGCCGCCACCAGGTCGCGCAGGCGCATGTCGGGACGCTCGTTCCAGCTCGACACGAGGGTGAACTCCGCGTTCGACTCTCCCGCCGCACTGCCACGGAGCCCCCTGCCGACATACGCCGCCAGCCGCGACAGCACGAGCGTGTCCACCTTCACTCCTTCGTCGCGCGCATCGAGCAGCACCATGCCCGCGTAGGCGCTCAACCATGGGCTCGTCCAGTCGGTGGACGACCAGTAGCCGATCCCACCGTCCGTGCGCTGTCGGCTGCTCAACATCTCCACGCCGCGCTTGATGTCAGCGAGCTGCTCGGGCTTCATCGCCTCGCCGCTCTCTCGCTGCGCGTGATGGAGCGCAATGAGCGGCACGGCCGTGCTGATCACCTGCTCCGAGCAGTAATAGGGGTAGATGTGCAGCTGCTGGGCGATCCCGCGGATCGTCGCGAGCGAGGACGTGCCCACGTTGAGCGTGAGCCGTGACCGGTCGACGTCGATGCCGGCCGGCAGCGCGAGCTCCACCGTGGCGGAGTCGTGCAGCACGCCGGCGAGCGTGTGCGTGACCGGGTGATGGTCCGGCCGCATGGGAATCGTGACGCGAACGGCATCCCTGTCGCGGTCGTCGGCCACGTCGAAGCGGAAGGTGGCGCTGTCCACTCGCGTGGCCTGGAAGGGAAAGCGCACCTCGGTGCCGCGCAGCGCGGCGAGCGTGGTCGTCTTCTCCGACTCCCCGCGCAGGGTGACGCCGGTCGCCGTCGCGTTGACTTTCACCGTGGCCTGCGTGCCGTCGCGCCGGTTGATCACCGCGCCGGCGTTGAAGATGTCACCCGGCCGCACGAAGCGGGGCAGCGCCTGGCGCGCCAGCAGTGGGCGCGTCACCAGCATGCTCGATTCGCCCTTCCCGTACCGGTCGCCGGCCGTGACGGCCACCGCCATGATCCGGAAGGTCGTGATGTTGTCGGGGAGCTTGGCGACCGCCTCGGCGTTGCCCTGCGCGTCGGTGACGACGGAGCCGAGGAAGAAGGCGGTCGTCTGAAAGCGAGAGCGCAGAATGTCCGCGCCGTCCGCGCCGCCACCACCACCAGCCTCGCGTCGCCCCTTCTCGCCCTCGGGAATCTGCGGCGCGACGGCCGTGAGGTTGCTGGCCAGTCGCATCCCGAGTCCGCGCTCCCTGTACAGCAGGTCGATCGGATCGGGTGTCTTGTAGCCCGTCAGCGCGAGCACGCCTTCGTCGACCGCCCAGAGCGTGACTTCGCTTCGCGGTCCCCGCCCCTGGGTATCGCGCACCCGGACGCGCACGCGCGCCGAGTCGCCCGGCCGGTATTCCGCCTTCTCCGGTGAGACGGTGATGGCGAGCCGTTTGATCTCCGGGGTGACCCGCAGCTCGGCATAGCCCACCCGCATGGTGGGACGTCCGGCGTCGTCCAGCGTGCCGGGCGGCGCGCTCCTGCCGCGCGCCACGATGATCGAGATGAAGGCGTTCGGCGCGAACGCCTCGGTGATCGGGAACTTGAGCGTGGTGGATCCCGAGGTGAGGCGCATGCGCCGCTGCTGGATCAAGCCTTCGCGCTCGACGGTGATCCACGCCTCCGCGTCGGTGAAGGGCGACGCGAACATCACGGTGGCGGTGTCGCCCACCGAATAGCGCGTGCGGTCGGGGATCACGTCCATCTTGAACTGCGTCTCGTCGTTCCATGGCACCCACCCCTCGCCGGACGCCCACCGCTGAAAGCTGGTGTTCGCCACGCGGCCGCCACGATCGCTGGCCTTGAACGAGACGACGTACAGTCCACCGGCTTTCACGGCGGAGAACGCGCAGGGCACGGCCGATTCCGCGGACGTCGCGATGCAGTGTCCGACGGTGTCCGACACCCACTCGCCGACGAGCTCCGAGATGCCGTTGCGCTCGCGGCGCACCTGATGCCACTCGCGGCGTACGAGCGTTCCGTTGATGCGCACGCCGGCGACCTTCTCGCCGGTGGGGCGCACCGCCATCAGGTTCACCGTCTGGGGTGTGCCCGCCTTCCAGAAGTACTCCTCGCCCGCTGGCTTCGCGGCGACGTAGAACTCCGCCGGATGCACGAGCGAGGTCGTGCGAGTGCCGACCACCTGCCGATTGATGTCGGTGACGGTCGCTTCGATCGTGACACGCGCGGCGCGCCCCTTCGTCGTGGGTGGGAGCTTCACCGTCCACCCGCGCTCGCCCCGCGCGTCGAGCGTGTCGGTCTTGCTCGCGAAGACGTCGGCGTTGTGCTCGTCGTCGTTCTCCCACCAGGCGCCGCTGTCGCCGAGGTACCAGCCGTCGGTGCCGGGAATCTGGAGCGCCCAGGACGACACCGGCGACTGCCTGGCTTCCCACGAGATCTGGGCACGTCCCATCGGCGCGCCGAAGAGGTAGCGCGCCTGCGCTCGCGTGGCGAGCATGTCGCCGGGCAGATGGGTGGCGTTCTCCGAGACCAGGTCCACGAGGAACTGCGGCGGACGATACTCGGCCACGCGGTAGCTGTCGTCCGCCACCATGCGCCACTTGCCCAGCCGCTTGACCTGCGTCTCCACGCGATAGCTGCCGATCGCGGCGGAGGCCGGGATGTCGAGGGTCTGCGAGCTCGTACCGAATGGCGACAGTGCCGCGGTGATCTCGCGGAGCACGCCGTCTTCGCGGTCGTGGAAGATCCACTTGATCGAGTCGCCGGCTGGTGGCGCACGGAGCGCTCCCAGCGCGCCGTTGCGTACGATCGCCTTGGCGTAGAGCTTCTCGCCCGGGCGATAGATGCCGCGCTCGGTGAACACGGCGCCCACGAGGGGAAGTCGCTCGTCGCCGTACGCGCTGCGGACGTTGAAGCGCCAGGGTGAGAGGTCGGGATCATACCGGTTGATGGCGGTGAGCGCGCGGTCGGTGCCGAGCGTGGCGCTCACGTATCCCTCGAATGAGCCGCCGCCCTCCTCCTCATCCGACTCGGTGCTCACCTCGCGCGCGTCGGAGTCCACGATGCTGGTGAAGCGTACGATCCCCTGGGCATCAGTGGTGCCGGTGGCAATGCGCCGTCCGACCGCGTCGTGCAACTCCACGGCTGCGCCGGGCCTCGGCTTGCCGTCGCTCACGCCGGTGATCCAGACCACGCCTTCCGTCACCCCGATCTTCGCATGCACGGCGAGGTCGGTGACCTGGACGAGCGTGGGTGGACCCTGGCTGACCTCCGCGGACCCAAGGGTCACGCCGCTCATGCGCACGGCGAACAGCGATGGGGTGCCGGGACGGCTGGCGTCGGCCACCGGAAGCTTCACGCCCGTGATCATCGGCCGATCCTCGCCGCGGCGGACAGGCATGCGCTGCACCGTCGCGTTGCGCAGCAGCGTCGTCCAGATGGAGTCGTTGGCGCGCGGAACTCCCGTGAGCAGCCGCGCCTCGAGTGAGTCCGGGATCGGAGCGACGACCGCCACCAGCGTGTCGACGTTCACGTGCTGCACGGCCAGCGTGCGAAACCCGGCGCGCTCCACCAGCAGGCGGCCATAGGCGTGTATGATCGTCGGCGCGAAGCCCGTGGTGCGATAGCCGAGGGCCGGGTTGCCCTTGAGCGATTGGCCGAACACGTCGCGCAGCGCGGTGTCGGCCACGAGGGCATAGCCCACGCGCGGCTTGACCGGTGCCTCGAGCGTCCATTCGGTGGACTCGGCGCTGGTGTCGCGAATGGTGAACTTCGTTTCGGGAAAGAGACGGATACGCCGCAGCACCTCGGCGCCGCGGACCGGATTGCTGAACGTGACCTTGAGTGGTCCTGACGGGCAGTACTCGTTGCGGCCATAGCCACTACAGCTCAGCGTGCCGAGGCGAAGGTCGCCGTACGTACTGAAACGCCACCGCGCGTTGCCGCTCGCGGCGCGGTCGTCCAGCTCCGCCGGCGCCACGAGCTCGCCGCCGCATCCACTCGGCAGCACGGATTGCGGCGTGAGCTGCACAACGCGTCGCAC
>JBJMNM010000290.1:0-4435 GCA_045804305.1 Gemmatimonadaceae bacterium
GCGCGAGCTGGCCGACGTGGGCCGTCGCATGGGCCGGCTCGAGAGCGACTTCCTCGACGTCGTGCGCCGCTGGGGCGACTCCATCGAATCGGTGGACGCATATACACAGGGCCATTGCGAGCGCGTGGCCGAGATGGCGTGCGCGCTGGCGGCGCGGGCCGGCATGGACGAACAGTCGTTGTTCTGGTTCCGGATCGGTGCGCTGCTGCACGATGTCGGCAAGCTCGTGATCCCGCCGGAGCTGCTGAACAAGCCGTCGGCTCTCAGCGACGAAGAATGGGCGTTGATGCGTCGGCATCCATCGGCCGGCGTGGAGATCCTGGCAGAAGTCGATTTCCCGTGGGACGTGCGACCGGTCGTGGAATCGCACCACGAGCGGTGGGACGGCCGAGGGTATCCGCACGGGCTCGTCGGCGAGGCGATCCCCCTCGTCGCCCGCATCCTGTGCATCGCGGACGTGTACGACGCGCTGACCTCCGAGCGCAGCTACAGGACGGCGCTGCCGCACGCCGAGGCACTCGAGATCATGCGGCACGATGCGGGCTCGCAGTTCGACCCGCAACTGTTTGCGCTCTTCGAGGACGTGAGCGCGACTTTCACTTACCAGAGGATCCGGAAATGACGTCGACCATGCGTTCGTTCCTTGCCGGGCTGTTCGTGGCCGCCGTCGCCGGTGGTTGCGCGGATTCCGGACGTCCCACGCTCATGTCACCGTACGACACGACGCCCACGTTAGCGCGGATCAAGGCGACGGACTCCACCATGACGGTCACCGAGGTCAGCTACAGCGACACGGCGCTGGTGCTCAAGCGTCTCACGCCGCTGGCGACGGACATCGTGCAGTCGATGGTGATCGGACCAGCGGGCGGCGAGATCAACATCCAGGCGGCAGGGGGAAAGATCGATTTCCCACCTGGTGCGCTGGCGGTTCCGACGCTGATCACGATGACGGCATTCGCGGGTCCCAACGTGGCCTATGACTTTCAGCCGCACGGCCTCACCTTCGCACAGCCGGTGAAGATCCAGCAGACGGTCGCCGGCACCTGGGCGGCGGCGTATCCCGTGCTTCTGAGCGGGATGCACGGCAGCTACTACGGGACGACTCTGGAGAGCGCGTGGGTGGACAATGGCAAGTACTTCGCCCACGTAGACGAGAACGAGCTCGGGTACGTGGACGCGAACAAGTCGCAGATCAAGTTCTACATCGGCCATTTCTCTGGCTACATGTTGTCCTGCGGTCGAGCAGAGTGATCACAGGCCGCGAGACATTCTCGTGGCCCACGTCGACCGGAGAAGCGTCATGAAAGTATTGCGTCGTCCCCGCGACTGCGTCGCGGAGGCGCGTGAGCTCGCGCACCGAGGCCGGTCCGCCGACCTGCGCGGGACTCCCGCGGAAGCACTTGGATGGTACGACAGGGCGCTCGCCGTGCTCATGACCGAGCCGCCGAGCGAGATGCAGGCAGACGTGCTGCGCTGGAAGGCGACGGCGCATCGCGAATGCGGCGACACGGCCGCCGCCGATCGTCTGTACGAGCAGAGCAGTCAGGTGGCCCGCGACGCGGGATACCTGGCGGGCGCGGCGCACGTCGCCAACTGTCGCGCGATCGTGGCGCAGCGGCGCGGCGACCTCGATTCGGCGGCGCGTCTGTACGCGGAATCGGCGGAGCTGGCGGAGCGAGCCGGCGACGCGCGCCTTGGAGTGATGGTGTTGAGGAACGGGGGAGTGCTCCGCAGCATCCGCGGCGACTGGGCGGAGGCGGTGGACTGTTTCGAGCGCAGCCTCGAGAAAGCCGAGGCGAGTGGAGATACCGACGGGATGACACGGGCGATCAACAACATCGCCGTCGTCTACATCAAGCAGCAGCGGTTCGCCGAGGCGGAGCCGCTCTGCGAGCGGGTGCTGGCGCTGGTGCGCGAAGCGGGCGATGCCTTGGGAGAGAGCCTGTGCGAGTTCAATCGCACCGAGCTGTTTCTGGCCGAAGGGCGTTTCGATGATGCCGAGCTGTCGTGCACGCGTGGGTTGGCGATCGCGGATCGGCGCGGGGATCACCTGCGGCGGGCCAAAGGGCTGCAACTGCTCGCGCGACTGGCGCGGCTCGAGGGACGGTTGAACGCCGTGGCCGCGTTGCTGCGTGAGGCGCTCGACCTCTCCGACCGGGGCGAGGACGCCCTCCTGCATGGGGAGGTGTTGATGGAATGGGGGGCACTGTGCCTGGCGCAGGGCGACCGCGGGGCGGCGGGCCATTGGATTCGCCGAGCGCGGGACGTCTTGGCGGCGATCGACGCGCGCCACGAGCTGGCGGTGGCACAGCGCGAGCTGGGGTCCCTGGCCGACGTGTGACGCACGTCACCGACCGGGGACCTCGGACCGGACAGCTTGCGTGGCGAGCTCGGCCACAGTGCCGGGTCAGGAGAACGTCGAGATCGGGCGTCATCATGGGGACGACGTGGTCACCTTGAGCACTACCGGCGTCCATGGCGCCCGAGTGAACGCACGCGGCGGCGGATCGAGGGTCGGCGGCGAGCCGTTCACCTTCGACCAGATCGTCGGATCGAGCGCGTCCCTCCTGGAAGCGGTGGAGATGGCGCGCATGGTGGCGCGCGCCCGGCTGACCACCGTCCTGCTGGTCGGCGAGACGGGCACCGGCAAGGAACTCTTCGCGCGCGGCATCCATTGCGAAGGCTCAACCGCGGCCGCGCCGTTCGTGGCGGTCAACTGCGCCGCGATCCCGGAGTCGCTGCTCGAGTCGGAGCTGTTCGGGCACGAGGCAGGCGCGTTCACGGGGGCGCACTCGCGGAAGATCGGCCTGATGGAGCTGGCCGGCTGCGGTACGTTGTTCCTCGACGAGCTGCACCATCTGCCGCCGCTGCTGCAGCCCAAGCTGCTCCGCGCGCTCGAGGAGCGCCGCGTGCGGCGGCTGAGCGGATCGCACGAGATCGCGATCGAATGCCGGATCATCGCGGCAACGAACGTGGCGATCGAGGACGCGGTGCACGCGGGAACGTTCCGGGAGGATCTGTTCTATCGCCTGAACGTGCTCCGCGTGGACATTCCGCCGCTCCGCGACCGCCGTGACGACGTGGAAGTGCTGGCGCTGCACTTCCTTCGTGAGATCGCGCGGATGCACGACGCGCCCGTGAAGGGCCTCGCGGCGGACACAGGTGCGAGACTGCGCGCGCACTCCTGGCCCGGCAACGTGCGCGAGCTGCGCAACGTGATGGAGCGCGCCGCGGTGCTGAGCGGCATCGATCCGGAAGTGCGGCCGGCGCACCTGCTCGTCCAGCAGCGCAGCACGCGGACGGCATCGGATCGCGATCGGCCGCGCAGCGTGGGACAGATCGACATGCCCGAGGGCGGGAAGACGCTGGCGGCCATCGAGCGCGAGGCAGCGGTGCTGACCCTCCAGCTCACTCGAGGCAATCAGAGCCAGGCGGCACGAATGCTCGGCATCTCGCGGCCGACGCTGGCGAGGATCATCCGCGAGTCGGTTGCGGGGGAGAGCGCGGTGGAGGGGAGAGCATCGTGATCTCCCCGCGGCGTGCGAGCTACAAGCGATAAGCTCGGAAGCCAGGGCAGAAAACGCCGCAAGTCACAAGCTGTAGAGCAACAAGCCTTCGCTGATCGCTATACCGAAGAGCAGCGCGATACTTGGGCTGACATGTAATGGAACGGCGTCATAGCGGAATGTCGTTCTGAACGCAGTTCGTCACCAACGTGGCCAAGTTTCGCACTCTTGTTCGCACCGGCGATCAGCGAAGGCTTATCGCTTGACAGCTTATCACTGACAGCGTCTCCTGCCCTGGCTGACGGGCTTATCGCTTACCGCTTCACGGCAGCGCGAAGGCCACGTAACTCCCCCCCGACCTGGCCCCGTTCTTCCCTCCCCCGCACGCGATCACCAGATACTCGCGGCCCCCTACCATATAGAGGGCCGGCGTCGCCGCTCCGGCAAAGGGCAGCGTGGCCTCCCACAGCAGCCTGCCCGTTGACTTGTCATACGCGTGCATCTTGTTGTCGTAGCTCGTCGCGCCGATGAACAGCAGGCCGTTCTCCGTCACCACCGGCCCGCCGTAGTTGTCGGTGCCGGTGTTTCTCATCCCTTGCGCGACGAGCGCGGGATACTCGCCAAACGGGATCCTCCAGCGGATCTCGCCCCTGTCGAGATCGATCGCGTTGAGCGTGCCCCACGGCGGTGAGATGGCGGGGTAGCCGTCGGGATCGAGGAAGATGTTGTAGCCGTCGTTGCGATACTTGAGGAAGTTGGGATTCGTCGATGCGGTCTCGGCGACGTCGTGTCCCGTGATGAGAACATCGGCTACGCTATTGATGGCTCCGCCGTCCAATACACTCCCGAGACCGGGCATTCTTCCCTGTCCCTGCCGGATGATCGACACCAGCTCGTCCTTCGTCTTCCGCTGTCCGATGCCGACGAGC
>JBJMNM010000291.1:0-8951 GCA_045804305.1 Gemmatimonadaceae bacterium
AAGGCTCGCCCACGTGCCCCCGCCCGTCTGGAACACCACGTCGACGACGAGCGGGATCACGGTCACGATGGCGGCACGCACGCCGGCCGCGTACGCGGGGCGCGCGCTCGCCAGCGACGTTGCGGCGCGGACGGTCTGCATGGTTCGCGTCGAGGCCATGCCACAAAGGTATCGACGTCTCCGAGCGCCAGGTGCGTACGACATGCGAATCGTCTTGCGCCCCGGAAGTCCGCGCGAACATGTTGACGGGCGCCGCCATACGCCCCGTCAGGCGCTCGCCAGGGTCCGATCGCCGAGGTGCCGTTGCTTCGTCTGCTCACGTTCGGAGGGCTCACGCTTGTCGATGGCGACGCGCCGGTGGCCGGTGCGGCGGCGCAGCGGAGTCGGCTCGCCCTCCTCGCCGTGCTCGCCGCCGCGGGCGCGTCCGGGGTGACGCGCGACAAGCTGCTCGCCTGCCTCTGGCCCGAGAGCGATACGGAGCGGGCCCGGCACGCCCTCAAGCAGGCCGTGTACGCGCTCCGTCGCGACCTGGGCGGGGAGCAGGCGATCGCCGGCACCGGCACGCTCACGCTCGATCCCGCGTTCGTCACGAGCGACGTGCGCGACTTCGACGAGGCCATCGCGCGCGGCGACGATGCCGGCGCCGCGGCGCTGCACTCCGGCCCCTTCCTCGACGGCTTCCACATGAAGGGGAGCGCCGAGTTCGATCGGTGGTGTGAGTCCGAGCGAGCGCGACTCGAGCGCGCTTACGGAGATGCGCTGGAGCGTCTCGCCATCAAGGCATCCGCCGCCGGCGATCATTCCGGCGCAGTGCGGTGGTGGCGACGTCGCGCCGCCGGCGATCCGCTGAGCGGACGGATTGCCCTCGCGCTGATGCGCGCGCATGCCGACGCGGGCGATCTCACCGGCGCCGTGCAGCACGCCCGCGTACACGAGGCCCTCGTGCGCGAGGAGCTCGAGAGCCGCCCCGACGATGCGGTGCTCGAGTTCGCGGACCGGCTGCGCCGGGGGCAGTGGACGCCCGCGCCTTCGGCACCAGCACGAGACACGGCTGCGCCGACTCAGCCAGCCACGAACGGCGCGAGCCCGCCCGATGCCGCGCATCCGCCGGACAGCTCTCCCGCTGCGCCACAACCGCCGGAGACGGGGAACGTTGCCGGCGAACCCCCGCGGCGCCGGCGTCGCGCGTTGACCGTGCTCGCCGCCGTGCTCGTGGTGGGCGTGGCGGCGTTCCCGCTCGTGCCCACCTCCACGCGCACGATGGCGAGCATTGCCTTCGTCCGCCGGAGCGCGCCACTCTCGCCGCGACGGATCGTGGTGGCGGCGTTCGAGAATCGCACTGGTGACTCCACGCTCGCGCCGGTCGGCGAGCTCGCCGCCGACTGGATCGCGCGCAGCCTGCTCGAGTCGAACTTCGAGGTCGTCGATCCGCGCACGTCGGCGATTGCGGCGCGCATCGTGGCGAGTCTGCCACGTCTGCTCCGCGGCGGCGATCCGAGTCTCGCGCTCGCGCGGGAGACCGGCGCCGGCACGGTCGTCACCGGGCGGTACTACCTCCAGCGTGATTCACTCCAGTTCGAGGCGACGGTCTCCGACGTCACGCGCGGTACCCTGCTTCGGGCCGTCGGTCCACTGCGCGGCCCTGCCGGCCAGGCGTCACCGCTGGTGGGAACCCTGGCGATGCGCGTGACCGCCGCGCTCGCGGCGTCCACCGATACCACGCCTGGCGGCGCCACCGCGTCACTCGCCGAGCCACCGTCCATCGAGGCGTTCGAGCACACGAGTCGCGCCTGGGAGATGTTCTTCTCCCGGCCGAAGGATACGGCGGCGGTGTTCGCCGAGCTCGCGCGAGCATCCGCGCTCGACAGCGCCTACTCGGCGCCGCTGCTCATGCGCGCATACGTCCTCGACGTGAAGGAGCAGTGGCCGGCCATGGCCCGCGTGGTGACGCAGCTGACGTCCCGCAGCGCCGGCGTTGGACGCATCGAGCGCGCGGCGCTGGAGCTCTTCGAGGCCGATCTGCGCGGCGACCTCCTCGGCAGGCTCCGCGCTGCGCGCGAGATGGCCCGGTTCAGTCCCGGCTCGGCCGACATGGCGCTGCTGCTGGCCGTGTCCGCGTGCTATGTGAACCGGTACGCCGAGGCGGCTGCGGAGCTCGAGCACTCGGATCCGAATCGAGGCATCAACCTCGTCTCGCCGATGTATTGGGGGTGGCGCAGCCTCGCCGAGCACGCGCTGGGCCATGCGCGCGAAGAGGAGGAGGCGGCGAACGAGAGCGCGCGACGGTTCCCGTCGGCGCCGAGCTCCCGATACGCGTTGGCGCGCGCTCATGCCGGGGCCCGGCGGACGGATGCGTTGCACGACGACCTCAACGACGGCGGTTTCTATGCGGCCGCTCCATCGGCGGAGGCGCGAGATCTCGCGATGTTCGCCGCGCGCGAGCTTCGAGTACATGGCGCGGCGAGTCAGGCCGACAGCATCTTCGCGCGCCTCGCCTCGCTTCCAGCCCCTGCTGCGGCGGCGCCCAGGGAGGAGCAGCGCCTCCATGCGCTTGCGCTGTACGAGGCGCGCCGGCTCGATGCCGCGCGCGCCGCGTACGCGTCGCTGCTGGCCGCCGACAGCCTCGACCTGGACGCGCTCGGCCGGCTCGGCGTCATCGCCGTTCGGCTCGGCGACTCCGTGACGGCCTCGCGCATCGACCGGCGTCTGGCACACTGGGCTCGGCCGTACGCGTTCGGACAGCCGCTCAAATGGCGCGCGCACCAGGCGGCGCTGCGCGGACAGCCCGCCGACGCCGTCGCCCTCCTGCGGACGGCCGTCACGCAGGGCTACCGGCCGATGGACATGGGCGTGATCTCCCTCCACGAGGAGGGCGATTTCCTCCCGATTCGAGACGAGCCCGGATTCCGTGATCTGGTGCGGCCCCGGCAGGGGGCGCTCGAGCTTCCCTAGACTTCCCGAACGCGAGTTGACGCTCGGATGACCGGTCGCTGACCCGCCGTTCGTAGTCTGGCGGCGCACGCTCACGCTCACCCGGAGCACAATGCGCCATCCCGTCGCCAGACTCCGCTCGACCATTCTCCTGCTCGCCGTGGGGCCGGCCCTGTCGGCCCAGGGAACGGCTGCGCCGCGCGGGCGGTCGATCACCGGACTGCCCGCCCTCAACTACGACGCCGATGAGGGGGTCGGCTACGGCGCGCTGCTTCAGTACTACGACTATGGCAGCGATGGCGTACAGCCATATCGGTACACGGTGCAGCCCACCGTCTTCCTCACGACTCGCGGACGTCGCGACTTCAGCCTGTTCGTCGATGCACCGCATCTCCTGCCGAAAGGCTGGCGCCTGGGAGGAGCCGTCGCGAGCGAGCGACAGCTCGCCACACCGTACTACGGCGTCGGCAATGAGACGGCCGCGGACGACGCGGCCACCGCCGGCGGCAATCCCTACTACTATCGCTATGGCCGTGACGTCGTCCGCATGAACGTCGACGTGCAGCGCGAGCTCGGCTTTCCGGAGCTTCGCCTCCTGGTGGGCATCGGCTCGCGTCGCGTGAGCGTGACGCCGGTTCCGTACGGCGAAGGGACGACGCTGCTCGCGCAGCAGGTGGGCTCAGCGCCCCTGCCGGCCCTCACCACGCGGTATGCCCGCGTCGGGCTCGTGCTGGACACGCGCGATCGCGAGATCGGCACTCATCGCGGCGTATGGGCCGATGTGCTCGTGCAGGACGCCAGCATCGGAAGCGACGGCTTTTCGGGCGGGGCGCCCGGGAACGAGCGCTTCGTACGTGCTACCGCAACACTGCGCCGCTACACGCCGCTCTCCCCGACCGTCACGCTCGCGCAGCGGTTCGTCGTGCAGGACGTGCTCGGTGACCTGCCGCCGACGGAGATGTCAGTGCTCCAGGGCTCGTACAGGGACGACGAAGCACTCGGCGGCGCATCCTCGCTTCGCGGCATTCCGCGAAACCGTTATGTCGGACGAAGTCTCGCCTTCGGCAATCTCGAGGCCCGATGGGATGCCATGTCATTTCCGCTGCATGGCACACCGTCGCATCTCGTGCTGAACGCCTTCGTCGACGCGGGGCGCGTCTGGGCCGGCGATGTGGGCGTGGAGGAGCTCTTCAAGGATCTCCACGCCGGCTATGGCGCGGGCGCTCGGCTCGCGATGGGTCCGAGCTTCGTCGTCGCCGCCGACGTCGGACACTCGTCGCAGAGCATGGCCGCCATGTACATCGGGCTGGGCTATCTGTTCTGACACCCGATGCCGCGCCGCGAGCGCGTTTGCGTGACCACAGCCTGTCCGTCATGTTGGTGCCGCCAGCTCCTACTCACGCCGGAGAAGCCGTTGACTCGAAACTCCATATGGAACGTTCGCGGTCTGGCACTGTTGGCGCTGGTGGCGTTCGTCGCGGCATGCTACGTGTCCACGACCACGGCCGGTCGCGCGCTCGACGTGACAGCCGCGCCGGTGCGCGTCGAGTCGCCCGTGAAGGTGCACCTCCGCGACGGCTCCATCGTCATGTTTCGGCGTGGCGCGACGGTGCAGCGGGATTCCATCACCGGCGAGGGCGAGCGCTTCACCGCGACGCTCGCCGCGGCTGGCCCCACGAGGTCCGTGGCTCTCGACAGCGTCCTCGGAGCAGAAGCGTTCGACCGACGCGTGAACGCCGACCGCACCATCGCTTATGCGGTGGGCACGACACTCGGCGCGGCCGCTACGCTGGCGCTGCTCAAAGCCATCTTCGGATCGTGCCCGACGATCTACAGCGATAGCGCCGGCGTCGCACGTCTCGAGGCTGAATCCTTCTCGTACAGCATCACGCCGATGCTCGAGAAGCGTGATGTCGACCGGTTGAGCGCACAGCCTGATGCCGACGGCATGCTCGCGCTCGAGGTTCGCAACGAGGCGATGGAGACGCACTACATCGACCAGCTACAGTTGCTCGAAGTGCACCGGCGTACGGACGAAGAAGTGTTTCCTTCGCCGAACGGTCCCCCGGTCGCTGTTCGGACTCCCGTCCCCGTCGCCGAGATCCATGACCGTGCGGGACGCGACCTTCGGCGCATCCTCGCGCGCGCCGACGAGAGCGTGTTTTCCACCGACTCGAGCACCCTGGCACGGGCCGCGGCCGTGGGCGCACCGGCGTCGATGCACGAGGACTGGATCGACGTCACGATCCCGCGCCCGGCGAGCCGCGACAGCGTGGCGTTGCTGCTTCGCATGCGTACCTCGCTCCTCACGACGGTGCTCTTCTACGATTACATGCTCGCGCGGCCCGGCGCACGCTCGCTCGACTGGGTGGCGCGGGACATGTCGCGCATCACCACGCTCGCCGAGGTGGGGCGGTGGTACGCGGCCAGCATGGGACTCCGCGTCGCCGTCCGCGAAGGAGGCGCGTACCGGCAGGTCGCGCGGCTCGCCGACTTCGGCCCTATCGCCTGGCGCAGTGTCGCGGTGATGGTGCCCGCGACTTCGGGCGACAGCGTGCACGTGCGGCTCAGCTTTCTCGCCGATGAATGGCGCATCGATCAGCTGAGCTTTGCGGCTGACATGCGCCGCACCGCGCCGCGGATGCTCGAGCCAGCGAGTGTCACCACCAGGGCCGGAGCGCCGCACCCTGACGCCCGTGACGCGCTGTCGCGCGCCGACGAGCGCCGATTGTCCACCGCTCCCGGCGATCGCATGTTCGTGCGCTTCGACGTCGGCCGGGATAGCACGCCACGTACCTTCCTCATCGCGGCGCAGGGCTACTACTCGGAGTGGGTGCGCGGCAGCTGGATGCGCGGACCCACCCAGCCGCATGCCTTTTCGCCCTCGCGGACCGCCATCGACGACGTGCTGCGGACGTGGATCGGCAAGAAGGAGTTCATGGAAGCGGAGTTCTTCCGCGCCAGGGTGCCCGTCCTATGAAACGACTCATGGCCGCGAGCGCGCTGGTCGCCATGCAGACTGCCTGCTCGACCAGCGTCCGCGTCGACAGGTATCTCCCTGCCATGGAGCCCGCCGGCATCCGCGGCGAGCTCACCACCACCTTCGACCGAGCTCCCCTGCGCGCCGAACTGCTCGCCATCGACGACTCGTCGTACGTCGTGCTCGTTCGCGATCGCGTGACGGTGGCGCCTTTTCGCCTCCTCAAGGAGGCCGAGTTCGATCCCATCGGCACCACGACCAGAGACGGGCGTGCGCCCTCCACGGACCATCGCACCCAGTTGAAGTTCGCGAGCCGCTTCCCGTACGGCATCCCCGCCGAGGCCATGTCGCGGCTGCTCGAGAAGTCGGCGCAGCAGCGGCCCGACGTATTGTCCGCACCTTCGCCGCAATGAGTACGCGCGCCGCTCTTCTCGGCATCGCGCTGGTGTGCGGCCAGCATTCGGCCGGCGGGCAGCTCGCCACAGGTCGTGCCGGGCTCGCGGCGAGCTCGCGCGAGCCGAGCGTTGCCGAGTTCGTGGCGCGCGCGCGGGCGGGCACGGAACGGTATCGCGATCAGCAGGCAGCCATCGACGGCGGATTCACTCGTGTTGGCGTGGACTTCCCCGCGATGGGCGAGCACTGGGTCAGCCTCCAGCGCGTCATGATCGACAGCTTCGATGCTGCCAGGCCGTCGGTGCTCACCTACACGCGCGTCGGCGGCGTGCCCACGCTGGTCGGCGTCGCCTACACCGCGCTGCTCGATCCGGGCGAGCCCCTCCCCGCCTTCAGCACCGCCAAGCCGTTCTGGCACGAGCACAACGGCACCGTCGTGGAAGAGAGCTTTCCCGCCGGCGTGCAGCCGCATCCGCCCGACCCCGGCGAACCGCACCTCGCCATCCTGCACGCGTGGGTGTGGGCCGAAAATCCCGCGGGCGTGTTCACGACGGATAACTGGTCGCTGCCCTACATGCGCGCCGGCCTCTCGGTGCCCCACGTTGCGGCCACCGAGGTGGTCGGCGCGCTCTCACTCGGGACCGGTGGCGCGGACTACTACCTGCTGGCTGCACGAAATGCCGGACGCTTGTCCGAGGAAGAGGCGGCCAGCGCCGAGCGTCTGCTCCGTGCGGAGGCGCTGCGCATGGCCGCCGATGTCGCGCGAATTCGCGGCAGGCGCGCGCTCGACCCGGCCGACGAGCGTGAGCTCGTGGACCGATGGCGCGCCATGTGGGGCACGGTCGCCGCCATCGCGCCCGATCGCGCGGCCGCCATCAGGGCCCTCGCGCACGCCGGCGACCACCGGCACTGACGCGTGTATATTTGGGTCAGCCCTCACGATTCATGACACACGCCGCCCACGGTCATTCCGCTCACGAGCATCATGATCACGCGCATGGCCAGCTCGGCCATGCGCACGATCACGGGCATCATCACCACCTTCCCGCGAGCTTCGATCGCGCGTTTGCCATCGGGGTGGGGCTGAACCTCGCCTTCGTTGTGGCCGAGTTCGTCTTCGGGCTGCGCGCGCATTCGCTGGCTCTCACCGCCGACGCGGGCCACAACCTGAGCGACGTGCTCGGGCTCGGGCTCGCCTGGGCCGGCAGCATGCTCGCGCGGCGCGGCCCTACGCCTCGGCGCACCTACGGCCTGCGTCGCTTCTCCATTCTCGCCGCGCTGGTCAACGCCGGGTTGCTGCTCATCGCTGTCGGCGCGATCGCCGTGGAGGCGGTGCAGCGACTGCGCCATCCTGCGCCGGTGGCGAGCAACACCGTGATGATCGTCGCCGGCCTCGGTATCGCGATCAACGTCGGCACCGCGCTCGGCTTCCTGCGCGGGCGTCGCGGGGATCTCAACATCCGTGGCGCATACCTTCACATGATGACCGATGCGTTCGCATCGGCCGGTGTGGTGGTCACGGGCCTCGTGATCGGCATTACCGGCTGGCTCTGGCTCGATCCCGCCGTCAGCCTCGCGATCGCGGCGTTGATCACGTGGGGGACGTGGGGGCTCGCGAGGGACTCGTTCGACCTCGCGCTCGATGCAGTGCCCGCCGGCATCGATCCGGGGCAGGTGACCGAGGTGCTTGCGGGGCTGGACGGCGTGATGGAGGTGCACGACCTCCACATCTGGGCGATGAGCACCACGGATGTGGCGCTCACGGTGCACCTCGTCCGCCCGTGCGCGGGCGGGGAGGACGCCCTCCTTGCCGTGGCCACCGAGCAGTTGCGCACGCGGTTCGGCATCTCGCACGCCACCATTCAGCTCGAGCAGGGACTCGCCGTGCATCCCTGCGAGCAGGCGGCGCCGGGCAGCGTCTAGTCCGCCGCGAAATCCTGGCAGGCGCAATCGCGGTCCGCGACGTATCGTTCAGGTACGCCTCCATCTGACCGCCGACAGCCTGTCGCGCGGCTCCTCGCTGGCCCCGCGGCGAGGTTGTGTCGATGTTGACCCGGGATGTTCGTCCGTTGATCGCGTCGCCAGCCTCCTGGCTGGTTGGATTCGCGGCATCGACCGGCGGCCTGCACGCGTTGCACCACGTGCTCGGTGCGCTTCCCGCCGACTTTCCTGCCTCCATCGCCGTCGTTCAGCACCGCCTGGCAGGGAGCGGGCGCATGCTCGGCGACCTCTTGTCGCGCTGGACGAAGCTCCGCGTGCGCGACGCCGAGGAGCACGACGTGCTCGAACCCGCCACGGCATTCATCGCGCCGTCCGATCGGCACATGCGGATCACCCTCGATCGAAGCATCTCGCTCGCGCGCGGAGCTCCCATTCACCACGTGCTCTCGTCGGCGGACCCGCTCTTCACCTCCGGCGCTCTGGCCTATGGTCGCCGCTTCATCGCCGTCGTGCTCACGGGTGGCGACGGTGACGGCTCCGACGGCGTTCGAGATGTTCGCGCGCGCCATGGTACCGTCATCGCGCAGGATCCCACCACGGCCACCAATGACGAGATGCCACGTCACGCCATCGCCACCGGCGTCGTGGACCTGATTGTTCCACTGGACAGGATCGCCGGAACCCTCGTGCGGCTCGTCACCGTGTC
>JBJMNM010000292.1:0-3694 GCA_045804305.1 Gemmatimonadaceae bacterium
GTGACAGCCGCACCGTGTGTCGGGCGATCCAGCCGCGAAGCCGGCGCTCGAGCCGCAGCAGCGATGCATCGTCCAGCGGCTCGCTCGTGAGCGCCGCCCGCCACGCGGAGGCGCGCGCGCGACGAAGGCCGGCGCGCTCCGCCGCCGAAATGAGGGTGAGCAGATCGCTGAGATAAAGCGACTGCACCGGTGAGGCGGCCGGCTCGTGGACGGCCAGGGTTCGCCTGACGAGCCGCCCCCGCATGCGCGCGGCTTTCGCCATCTCCTCGGCGCTCGGCCGGTGCCGGGACGCGGTGAAGCCCAGGTTCGCGAGCGCGCGTCCCACCGCGGAGGTCTCCGTGTTCTCCAGGCAGGCCACTTCGTTCACGTCGCCGTCGCCTTCGCGCTCCGAGGCCCAGCCTGTGGCTGCGGGGCCGCTGTCGCTCGCCGCGCGATACACGCTGGCACGGAAGACGACCTCGCGCTCGGAGCGGCTCACGAGCTCGGTCACGATCCGGCCGCTCGGAAAGCTCGAGTAGAAGCTGGTGATCCGCTCAGCCACGGGCGCGTAGCGCGTCGCATCGAAACCACTCCCCGATTTCATGATCGTGCCTCTCTTGCTTTCGGATACCAAGGGGAGGCACATTCTATACCGAACAAACACCGAACACAAGGCCATCCAGCCGACTCAGAAAATCGGCCGTCCGCCGAGCCCGAATGCCCACAGGCTGCTGCTGGGCAGGCTGGTGGAGTGGAAGGGGCATCCGTCCCTGGAGGCCAGCGGGCGCACATCCAGGACACGGGTGACGAGGATGTATCGCGTTCCCTGTCCCATGTGCCCGGCCCGCGTACGCGCGCTCGCGGTGCCGCGCCACCGGACCGCGAGCGCGCCAGTGGCTGGAACCGTCAACGACTTGAGGAGGCTGTCGCGCTGGAGGCGTGCCTCTTCGGTGAGGGTCACCCACCAGAGCGCATCATTCGGCGGCGCATCACAGGGCACGAACCAGCTCGCCTCGAAGCCGCGAGAGTAGGCCCCGCGGAACTCTCCGCTGATGGTGCCGCTGGAGGTGTCGGCAGCGATGATTGGCGCCGCCGCCGGCACCGAGGCCGCAACAGGCCCGGGTGCAGGTGCCGGCGTGTCCGCCGCCGGGGCATGGTGGCAGGCGCCCAGCGCGATGCAGGTTGCGAGGAGTCGATATGGACGATGCATGTGTCTCCACCGGTGACGTCGTGATCACGCGAGGTTGCACAGATCGGCCCAACGCGTGCTCGGGAGCGCCTATCCTCCCTCGTCGGCCATGGCGGCACTGTGTCGCGTCTCACGCATGCTGACGTACACCAGAAGCGAGGCCGCGATACAGAGAGTGACGTACCAGTAGAACCAGCGCTCATGTCCCACGCTCTTCGCCCACAGCGCGAGATATTCGGCGGTCCCGCCGAACAGTGACACGGCAATCGCATAGGGAAGCCCCACGCCGAGCGCGCGAATCTTCGTAGGGAAGAGCTCGGCCTTCACCACCGCGTTGATGGAGGTATAGCCACTCACGGCGAGCAGCGCGGTCATGAGCAACACGAAGGCGCGCGGCTCCGTGCGGGCGGCGCCGAGGGCGGTGAGCAACGGCACGGTGCCCAGTACGCCGAGCACGCCGAAAGTGATCAGGACCGGTCGGCGCCCGACGCGATCGGAGACATGACCGACCAGCGGCTGCACGAGCATGAACACGAGCAGGGTGAGCGCGGACACCCGCGTCGCCACCGGCTTGGAGAAGCCGGCCGTGTTGACGAGAAACTTCTGGGCGTACGTGGTGAAGGTGTAGAACGCCACGGTGCCACCGGCGGTGAGTCCTACCACGGTGGCGATCTCCCGCGGGTACTGCAGCAGCTCGCGCACCGACGCGCGTCTCGTCGACTCGTTGCGCATCCGCGACGCTTCGAACGCGGGGGTCTCATCGAGTCCGCGGCGCAACCAGAGCGCTGCGACAGCGAGGGCCCCACCGACGGCAAACGGTATCCGCCATCCCCACGACTCCAGCGCCGGTGTAAGCAGCGTGCGCTGGAGCAGAATGAGAACGGCGAGCGCGACGAGCTGTCCGGCGATGAGCGTGACGTACTGGAAGCTGGAGTAGAATCCTCGATGCCGCTCGCCGGCCATCTCGCTCAAATACGTGGCGCTCGCACCGTACTCGCCACCCACGCTCAACCCCTGCAGCAGCCGCGCCATGACAAGCAGGGTGGGCGCGAGCACACCGATCGCCGCATAGCCCGGCGTGACGGCGATGAGGAGCGAGCCGGAACACATCAGCAGCACGGACAGGCTGAGCGCGGCACGACGCCCGTACCGATCGGCGTATCGGCCCATCAGCCATCCGCCCACGGGACGCATCAGGAACCCGACGGCGAACACTGCCGCGGCGTTCAGAAGCTGCGCCGTCTGGCTGGCGGGAGGGAAGAACGATCTGGCGAAGTAGAGCGCGAACGCCGAATAGACGTACCAGTCGTACCACTCGACCAGATTGCCGACGGAGCCACCGAAGATGGAGCGGAGACGCCGCGTGCTCACCTGGGCAGCAGTGCAAGCGCCGAACGGCCTTCCTGCTCCACCTGATCGATCGTGCAGCGGCGCGGCGGCTTGTCGGGACGCCAGCGCAGGAAGGACGTGCCGTGGCGGAAACGGCCGCCGGAGAAGTGGTCGTACTGCACTTCCACCACGAGCTGCGGATCGAGCGGCTCCCATTCGCCGGTGCGCTCGGTGCTCCACCGGCTTGGCCCCCCAGGCGCCTGCCCCGTAAAGCCGGGCGCCTTCTTCAGCTTCTCGAGCTTCGCGGTAATGGCGGGCTTCTCGCCGTTCGGGATGTTGGAGGTGAAGCCGACGTGGTGCAGCAGTCCGCCGTCGTCGTAGAGGCCGAGCAGAAGCGACCCGACAACCTTGCCCTTCGACGCGTAGCGGAAGCCGCCGACCACGCACTCCGCGGTGCGCATCGATTTCATCTTCTGCATGGCATCGCGAGTCCCGGTGAGGTACGGGACATCGAGCCGTTTGGCGATCACGCCATCGAGCCCGCCACCGACCGATCGGAACCATTTCTTCACGGTGGTCATGCTCGTGGTGGCCGGGCTCAATCGAATGGCGATCTCCTTCGGGACGTTGTCCGCGACGAACGCCTCGAGTGCCTGCCGCCGCTCGACGAGCGTCTCCTTGGCGAGCGACACTCCCTTCGCGTCGACGAGCAGGTCGAACACGATGAGCGAGGCCGGACTCTCCTCAGCCAGCTTGAGGACGCGACTCCTGGCGGGGTGAATGCGCAGCAGCAGCTCGTCGAAGGAGAGTGAGCCGTCGTGCGGGATGACGATCTCGCCGTCGAGCACGAAACGCCGGGCCTTCACATGGCTGAGGGTTTCGACCAGATCGGGGAAGTAGCGTGCGAGCGGCTTCCCGGCCTTCGACATGAGATCGATCTTGTCGCCGTCCCGGAAGGCGAGGCAGCGAAAGCCATCCCATTTGGGCTCGTACTGCCAGGCGTCGCCGGTAGGCAGCTCGTCCACGAGCTTCGCCTCCATCGGCTCGTAGGTGCGCGGCAGCGGGAGGCTCACAGCACCTCCTCGAGCCGGAACCGGCCGCGAGTGGCGAGGAGCGGCTTCCAGAGGTCGCCCACTTTACCAAGTCGCGCGGGAACGTTGTCGATGCGGAAGTCACTGAGGGCGATGCCCTTCTCCA
>JBJMNM010000293.1:0-7978 GCA_045804305.1 Gemmatimonadaceae bacterium
ACAGCCAGCGCCGTTTCGCCATGAAACGGCAGCTCGCCCGTGAACATGTGGTAACACGTGATGCCAAACGAATAGATGTCGCTGCGCGAGTCGAGCGCCTTGCCTTGCACTTGCTCCGGGCTCATGTACGTCGGCGTGCCGAGCGACATACCCGTGCGCGTGAGCGTCTCCACATCCGCCGCGCTGGTGATCGCGCGCGCGATACCGAAGTCGGCGACGACGGCCTGGCCGGCCTCGAGAAGGATGTTTTCCGGCTTGATGTCCCGGTGCACGATGCCGGCGGCGTGCGCGTGATCGAGTGCACTCGCGACCTGACATGTGATGCGGATAGCGTCGTCGATGCTGAGCTGGCGCTCACGATTCAGGCGGTCCCGGAGCGACTCGCCCTCGACAAACGGCATCACGTAATACAGCGTGCCGTCCGCCTCGCCCGAATCGTACACGGGCAAGATGTTCGGGTGCGTCAGATGCGACGCAATCTGGATCTCGCGGTGAAAGCGCTCGCCACCGAGGGCGGCCGCGAGCTCCGGAATCAACACCTTGATGGCGACGCGACGGTCGACCTTGATATCGGTCGCGAGGTAAACGGTCGCCATGCCACCACGACCGAGCTCGCGCTCGATCGTGTACCGATCACGCAATGCAAGCTGAAGACCGTCGACGACCAGCATCGGCCACCTGGACGTGTGCACACACACAAGCGTTTGTGTGTGGGGGACTACCTACGTTTTCTGGGGAAACGCGGCGCGGCAGCCAGCTCCGCGAGGCGAGCATACAACATCTGGTCGCGGCCCGTAAGAGGCGGTAGCCGAACTGTCAAGGTCCGATGAGGCCGAGCCGAAGGGCTAGTGGCTCTAACGGCTTCGGCGACAAACGTTTACACGCTGAGGCCGGGTAGGCCAAAGCTGCGACGTCGTTTCCGTCAGTGCGCCGATGCGACCGCGTCCGGCTCCGTCAAGCAGTTTTCGTCCCGGTCGTTCGCGCAACATCCGATGGCGGGGAAGACATCGGTGGCGATTCAGGGTCGATGTGGCAAAGATCCGTCTTCGCAACGACCGCAGCACCCTGCACGCCATGCAGCATCCGACCCTGGGCAGTGGATGCTACACTGCCATATAGCCGAGCATCTCGAGGCTGGTATGAAGATGGTGTTCGAGGTCCAGTGACCCTGACCGCGGTCACGGCAGGCCGGCGTGCGTCAATGAAAATCGTGCCGCTGCGCGAACTCCGCTCCCACCGCGGCCTCCAACGCCTTGAACTGCGCCGCGCGCACGTTCACCACCTTCTGCTCCACCTGCAGCACGCCGCGCACCAGCAACAGCGGCGTGCGTGAGATCAGCAGCGCCTGCCGCTCGAATCGCTTCGGCGTGACGACGACGTTGATCAGCCCCGTCTCGTCCTCGAGGGTGAGGAACACGAACCCCCTCGCCGTGCCCGGGCGCTGGCGGCAGATCACCAGCCCAGCCGTCGCCACCGTCTCGCCGTCGCGGCCATTGCGCAGGAGGTCGCGCGCCGAGCGCACGCCATTCGGCGTGAGCACGTGGCGCACGTGCGACATCGGATGGCCGGCGAGCGACATGCCGGTCATGCGATAGTCCGCCTCGGTGAGCTCCACGCGCGTCATGGCGGGAAGTGGTGCGGCGGTGCCCGACCCGCTCGCGCCACTTGGCGCATGACGGCGCGGCGCGAGTGGACCCGCGTCGCCGCGCGCGGCCTCGAGCACGGCCCACAGCGCGGCGCGCCGCTTCCGCAGGTCGGGTTCGTGGGGCAGCAACCCGTCGAGCGCGCCCGCTTCGGCAAGATGGCGCAGCCCGCGCCGGTCGAGCCCCGCACGCTGCACGACGTCCTCGATCGACGTGAAGGGCCGCTCGGCGAGCGCCTGCTCCAGCTTGTCGCGCGCCGCGGCGCCGAGGCCGCGCACGCTGCGCACGCCGAGCCGCACGGCCGGCGCGTTTGATTCCTCACGCGGCTCGAGCGTCGCGTCCCACCCGGAACGGGTGAGGTCCGCCGGCCGCACCTCCACGCCGTGGCGACGGGCGTCCTCCACGAGAGTGCCCGGCGCGTAGAAGCCCATCGGCTGCGCGTTGAGGATCGCCGCGGTGAACTCCGGCGCGTAGTAGTGCTTGAGGTACGCCGACGCATACACGAGCAGCGCGAAGCTCGCCGCATGGCTCTCGGGAAAGCCGTAGTCGGCGAACCCATTGATCTGGTTGAAGATGCGCTGCGCGATGTCGGGCGCGATCCCGTTCGCCGCCATGCCGTCGAGCATCTTCTGACAGATCGCCGCCATCCGCTCCCGGCTGCGCTTGTGCCCCATCGCGCGGCGCAGCACGTCGGCTTCACCGGGCGTGAACCCGGCGGCGGCGATCGCCACCTGCATCCCCTGCTCCTGAAAGAGCGGCACGCCGAGCGTGCGCTCGAGAATCGGCTCGAGCGACGCATGGGGATACTCCACTTTCTCCTCACCCGCCCGGCGGCGAAGGTACGGATGCACCATGTCGCCCTGGATCGGGCCGGGCCGGATGATCGCGACCTCGATGACGAGGTCGTAGAAGCAGCGCGGCTTGAGCCGTGGCAGCGTGTTCATCTGCGCGCGGCTCTCCACCTGGAAGATGCCGATCGTGTCCGCGGCGCACAGATCGTCGTACACGGCCTGATCGTCCATCGGCATCGTTGCGAGATCCACCGTCACGCCGCGCGTTTGCCGCACGTAGAGGATGCAATCCTGGATCAGCGTCAACATGCCGAGCCCGAGCAGGTCGATCTTCACGAGGCCGGCCGCATCGAGATCGTCCTTCTCCCACTGGATCACGGTGCGTCCCGGCATGCTCGCCGGCTCGATGGGCACCACCGTGTACAGTGGCTCGGCCGTGAGCACGAAGCCGCCGACGTGGATGGAGCGGTGCCGCGGGAGCTGGTGCAGCCCCTCCACCACTTCGGCGAGCGCGCGCACGCGGCGGTCCTTGGGATCGAGGCCGGCACGCTCGACGATGCTCACGCCCTCGGTTGGCCGCAGCGCGGTGGTGGGATTCCGACGCTCGGTGTGATCGTCGGATGCATAGGGGTCCTCCCATCGGTTGCCGCGCGCGCTCGCCGCGTGCAGGGCCTTCGGGATCGTCGTCAGGTCTCGAGCGCCCGAGCTCTGCGCGCTCGGACTGCCATACGGCTCGTAGGCCGCGTTGGGCGTGGGGCGGTCGGCGGACGTCATGGGACGCGCGACCTGCTTGGCCTTCTCCTTCTCGGCGCGCGACCGCGTGGTCGCCTCGGTGCCGGGCACCATCGTGCTGCTCAACGCGGTGGCGACGGCCGCATCGCTGGCGGCCGCGTCTTCAGGCGTGGCGCGCAGCGCCTCCGCGGTGGCGCGCGCCGAGAAGCGGTCGCTCAGCGTGGAGAGAGCGTCGGCCTGCTCCACGCTGAAGCCGAGCACGCGCGCCGCGTCGCGTACGGCGCTCTTGCCGCGGTAGGTGATCTGCTCGCACACCATCGCCGCATGGTCGCGCCCGTACCGATCGTACACGTACTGCAGCACCTTCTCCCGCTCGCGGTGCGCGAAGTCGATGTCGATGTCGGGGGCGCCGGTGCGCTCGTCGCTCAGGAACCGCTCGAACAGGAGGCCGAGCCGGATGGGATCCACGGGGGTGATGTCGAGACAGTAACAGACGGCGGAGTTGGCGGCCGAGCCGCGTCCCTGGCAGAGGATGCCGTCGCGCCGCGCGAAGCGGACGATGTCCCACACGATGAGGAAGTAGCCGGCCAGGCCGAGCCGCGCGATGAGCTGGAGCTCGTGCGCGAGCTGGCGGTCGTGCTGCGCGGTGCGCCGGGCCGTGCCCGGCGGTCCCCAGCGCTCGTTCGCACCCTGCTCCACGAGCCGCGCGAGGTATTCGTCCTCACCCACGCCGGCGGGAAGAGGAAAGGCGGGCAGGGTGGGGCTCAGCTCTCCGAGGCGGAAGCTGCACCGCTCGGCGATGTCGAGCGTGGCGTGCACGCCCTCGAGGTTGCCGCGCCATCGCCGCGCGATCTGCGCGGCGCCCTTGAGGTACCACTCACCGTTCGGGCGGAGGCGCGTGCCCATCGTGTCGAGCGTCTTGTCGTGGCGCAGACATGAGAGCACGTCGTGCACGATACGGTCGCGCGCGCGGGCGTAGTGCACGTCGTTGGTCACCACCCAGGGCACGTCGAGCGCGCGCGCGACGTCGATCAACCGGCGCGTCGTGTCGCGCTCCTCGGGCAGGCCGTGATCCCAGCACTCCACGGCGACCCGACGGTCGAAGAGATCCAGCAGCGTGGCCGCGGCCTCGCACGCCGCATCGAGCTCGCCGTGCGCGGCGAGCGACGCGACCCATCCGCGCGGACAGCCGGTGAGCGCGAACAGGCCGGCGGTGTGCGGCGCGAGCTGATCGAGCGTGATGCGCGGCGAGCCACGAGGACTCTCCCGCCGCGCAATCGTGATGAGCGTGGACAGGTTCGCGTATCCCTCGCGCGACTCGGCGAGCAGGGGCAGGTGGGTGAGCAATGGCGCCTCGCCGCTGCGTGCCGGCACGACGACGCTGAGCTCCGCGCCGATCAGGCCGGGGAGCCCCGCCTCGTGCGCTGCGCCGGCGAAGCGCACCGCGCCTCCCAGCTCGTCGTGGTCGGTGAGGGCGAGTGCGTGGAGGCCGAGCTCCTTTGCCCGCGCGACGAGAATCTCCGGCAGCGCGGCGCCGTCGAGCAGGGAGAACGCGGAATGACAGTGGAGCTCGGCGTAGATGGTCATGAACGAACAGCGTTCATCGGCTTTCGGTTTTCGGTTTTCGGCCGACTGACGAAGCAATGGCGGACCGAGGCTGGCCGAGAACCGAGAGCCGACGAACCGACGAGCGCCGTTGCATTTCGGTCAATCCCTCCAACTCTGCAGCCGCCACGAGTCATCCGATCGGTCCCAGTACACGGTGAGGTCTCCCGCGACGCTCTCGCAGCGCCAGTAGTCGCGGCGGTAGCCGTCGTCCCACCAGTCGCCGGACAGTCGCTCCGGCCCGAGCGCGCGCGTGATGGGAATGCGTTGGCCGCGCCAGGTCACGACGCATGGCGTCTCGCCGTCGCAGACGACGTCCACCGTTTCGGGCGGATCGAGAGCGCGGCGGGCCATGGTCGCCGGCGGCTGCGCCGCCGGCTCCGTGAACCGTGAACCGTGAACCGTGAACGGTGAGACCAGACGCAGCGTCGGGGACGAGGCGTTGCTCGCGCTGTCGTTACGGTTCACGGTGAACGGTTCGCGGTTCACCGGTCGTTCGTTCACCGCCAGACCGTCGGACAGCTCCTTCCACACTCCCGCCTTCTCCGGCCGGTGACTGTCCTGCGCCTGCGCGCGCACGATCGCGCCGGCGCCCAGCTCGGCGCGCAGCCGCTCGAAGGCGGCGTCGGCTGCGCCGAGGTCGCGCCACGAGGCGCTGAGCAGATCGCCCTGCTCACCGGTGAGCGGTGCCGCCGCGGCGATCGCGACGCGGACGGCGATCACGGGTGCGTCGAGCGTCCAGCTGTCGAGCAGGGCGCGGCAGCGCTCGAACAACGGGACCACGCGCGCGAGTGGTCGCGCCGGACGCGCCTCGCGCGTCACCGTGTGCGGCGGCGCGCTGGTCATCGGACCGCGCGCGTCATCGAGCGTGAGCGTGATCGCGATGGCGGCGACGGCCCGACCATGCTCGACCATCTGCTGCACCAGTTGCTCGAGCGCGGCACGTACGAGGAACAGCACCGGAGCGGTCGTCTCCGCGGGCGACGACAGCGCCACCTCGATGGCCGGCTGCGTCTCCACGCGCGCCAACACGGGACGCCGCGGGTCGACAGCCTGCGCGAGCCGCCAGGCGCGCAGCCCGAGGTCGCCCCAGCGGCGCTCCACGTCGTCGGCGGTGAGCGCGGCGAGCGCGCCAATCGTGCGCAGGCCGAGCGCCTGCAGCGCAGCGCGCAGCTCCTCGTCCATCGGCACGAGGCCGAGCGGCGCCGGCGCGAGATACGCCGCGTCGCCGCCGGCGGGCACCACGTGCACGAGCGCACGGTCGTCGGCACCCTGCTCGAAGCTCGCGCCCGCCCAGGTGGCGGCGCGCGCCGTCACGCACGATCCGGCGATGCCCACGCGCGGCCGCGGATGCCAGCGCCGCGCTGTGCGAAGGAGCATGTGCGCGAGCGTGCGCTCACCGCCCACGGCGTCGAACCCGCTCGCGCCCACCCACCAGAGTCCGGGCGCGCCATCCACCGGCGTGACCTGCGGGCTCGCGGCGAGCAGCTGCGCCGACGCCTCGGTGATGGCCGCATCGATCACGACGTCGTCCCACGGCAGCTCGACGAGCTCGGCGCACAGCGCGCGCGCTTCGGTGGGGCGCATCCCCGCGCGCGCGCCGGCCCGTCCCGCGGCGGCTGTCACGGCGCGCAGCCGCTTTCCCGTCGCGTCGGTCAGCGCGATGGCGACGTCATCCCAGTGCGCGGGCGCGCTCGACGGCGGTGCGGAGCTCGCGCGGGGGCTCCGTGGGGGTGAGGCTTCCGGCAGTGAAAGGGGGAGGAGAAGCTGCCCGTCCCGAGCGGCCGTGTCGGTTTCCCCCCGCCGGGCCGCGCGCCACACCGCGCCGATCGGGAACCTCGGGATGCGCACACAGGCGACGCGCCACAACGACTGCACAGCTCACCTCCACCGTCCGAAGCGTCCCCCCCTTCTCGACGCGCACGGCGATCGTGCGCGTCCTGCTCCCCTCATCGCTGCTGCTGCCGTTCGTGCCTGCTGAATTGCCCGATGGATTGCTTCGTCGTCGGCTGCCGGGCGTCGGCCGCTCGACGACGAGCCGCACCGCGCCGCCGAGCTGCGTGGCCCCTCCGGTGCGATCGCCGAGGATCACGAGGGCACAGTTCGACTCGCGTGCGAGGCGCGTGAGTCGCACGGCATTCGACCGGGACAGGAGGGGCGCCCCATCGAGGACGACGAGCGCGAAGGCGCCGCTGCGCAGGAGCACGTCGGCGCACCAGGGCGCGCGCGACGCATCGTGCGGCCGAATCATCCACACCCCTTCAGCATCCCCCAAGTGCACCCAATCGCGCGCGTCGAGCGTGCGCTGCGCGTCGATGTAGGCCACCCAGTCGTGCTGCGCCGCCGTCGTCTCGACGAGGGCGCGGGCGAGGGTGGTCTTGCCGCTGCCGTGTGCGCCGACGATCTCGGTGAGCCGGCCGCGTGGCAGCCCACCCTGGAGCACGGCATCGAGCGCCGCGATCCCCGTGGGGAGCGCGGGCGCGACAGGCGCCGGCGAGGGGAGAAGCCGAGCGAGCTCGGCGAGCGAAAGAGGGGGCGACATGCCGGGGTGAAGAGCAGATATGATGCCGATACCGAATAAACACCGAAAGCCATGGACACGCCTCGAGCCGATCGACGGCTCGAGAAGCGCTAGCTTAGCTGACACAGCGCTGGGGCGGTTGCCCCGTCGGGCCGGATTGTACACACTCCGCTCCGCTGCCCAGCCCGGCGGGGTGTCTTATTTACCGAACAAATCCCGAAACCGCAACCGCTGCCCGTCCGGCATCCGGCCACAGGTTAACGGCCGGTACGGCTCCAACATCGATTCCCAATGCTCCTCCAAGCTGCCTGCGGTGGGGAGGCATCGTTCCTTTACTCACCGAGCTCCAATCGAGGGCTACCATCTTCTTTTTTTTTGCGGCCGGGCCGGTTTTGCGGCCGGGCCGGTAGGAGTGCTCCAGGCGGCGCACCGTCGGTGGCCGAGCAACAACAAAGAGGAGATCATCCCGCTAACAGCCCGTAAGAGTAAAGGATGGATGCTGGCGTGGTCGGAATGCCTGGCGGGCCACTATGAGAGCTGCCCGCGCATGGAGTGATCCGCGTGGATGCTGGAGCAGTTCCCAAGTCGTTGTTCTTGCGACCGGCGCGAGAATCGATGTTGGAGCCGTACCGGCCGTTGACCTGTGACCGGTGCAGGATGCCGGACGGGCAACGGTTGCAGTTTCG
>JBJMNM010000294.1:0-9270 GCA_045804305.1 Gemmatimonadaceae bacterium
GACCGAGCATCTCCTGCACGGCGCGAAGGTCCGCGCCCCCCTCCAGGAGATGGGTCGCGAAGGAGTGGCGGAGCGTATGCGGCGATACGTGCTTGGTGATGCCCGCCCGTTGGACGTGCCCACGCAGGATCTTCCAGGCCCCCATGCGCGTGAGGGGGCGGCCCCGGGCGTTCAGGAAGAGGATGCCCTTCCCCTCCCCCTTCTCCAGCCGCGGACGCAGCTCGCGCAGGTAGACCGCCACCGCGCCGATCGCCGAGCGGCCGATCGGGACGAGGCGCTCCTTGCTTCCCTTGCCGAAGACGCGGACGAGACCATCCTCGAGCAGCAAGTCGCGCACGCCAAGGGTGATCCATTCGGAGACCCGGAGCCCGGCGCCGTACGCGAGCTCCAGCAGCGCACGATCGCGAAACACCAGGGCGTCGTCGAGGGTGGGCGAGGCGATCAGCTTCTGCACCTCCTCCACCGTGAGCACCTCGGGCAGGGTGCGCCAGCGCTTCGGCGTCTCCAGGCGCTCGCTCGGATCGCGCACGACGATCCCGTCGCCGGTGAGAAAGCGGAACCAGGTGCGAACGGCCGACACGTTGCGGCGAATGGAGGCGGGCGAGAGGCCGAGGTCCTTGAGATGGTAGACGTACTCGCGGAGCAGCCTGGCGTTCACGTCTACCGGGCCGGCGACGCCCTTGGCCTCCGCGTACTCGGCGAAGCGTGCGAGGTCGCGCCGATAGGCGTCCTGGGTGCGCGGCGACAGCCCCTGCTCCAGCGCGATGAAGTCGTTGAATCGCGGCAGCAGGAAGGCGCGCGCGCGCCGATCGTCGTCGCTCATTCAGCCACCCGGCTGCGCCGGCGATGCACCAGCCACGCGAGCAGCGTGCCCAGGTTCAGCATGGCCGCGAGCGAGGCGGCGAGGTGCCCCGACCTGGAGATCATGCGAGTGAGCGCCGGCCAATCCGAGCCGGCCCGGTAGGCGAGGTAGGCGATCACGCCATACCAGATGCCCGACGCGATCGCCATGGCGGCAACGGCCGGCACCGCGGGAATACGAAGGGCTCCGGCAAATGGCGGGACGATCGCGCGGAGACCGGGAATGAACCGGCTCACGACGAGGGCGAGCAGACCATAGCGCGCGTAGAGACTGCGCAGCCGGCGTTCGCCCGCCTCGTCCACGAGGCGCGGAAAATGGCGCCGCATCCACGCCGTGCCATGCCGGCGTCCCACGACATACATCCCCGCCGCGCCGGCGGAGTTGCCGAGCCAGGTGGCGAGAAAGGCGAAGTAGGGGTTGGCCTGCCCGCGCGCGGCGATCCAGATGCCGAAGGCCACGACGGTGTCCGTGGGCAGCGGCGGGAAGATGTTCTCCGCGGCCGCCAGGACGCCCAACGACAGGTACAGCACCGCGGCCGGCAGCCTGGCGAGCCAGTCCAGCAATGCCAGCACGCGCTACGCCGCCACGATCGTCGCGGTCGCAAAGCACGCGATGCCCTCGCCGCGGCCGACGAAGCCCATCGACTCGTTGGTCTTCCCCTTGATGCTCACGTCGGCCAGGTCCACGCCGGCGGCCTCGGCGATGCGTGCGCGCATCGCGTCCCGGTGCGGCGCGATCTGCGGCGTCTCGGCGATGACGACGACGTCGAGCTGTCCGACGCGCCAGCCGGCCTTCCGCACGCGCGTCACGGCCAGGACGAGCATCTCGATGGAGTCGCGGCCGGCGTTGGCGGGATCCTTGTCGGAGAACATGGCGCCGATGTCCCCCATCGCCGCGGCGCCGAGGATGGCATCGGTCACCGCGTGCGCGATGGCGTCGCCATCCGAATGCCCCTTGAGGTGCAGCGCGCTCGGGATGTGAACCCCGCCCAGCATGAGCCGCCCGCCCGGCGCGAAGCGGTGCGAGTCGTAGCCGATGCCGGTGCGAATGGGGAGTCGGTCAGACATGGCGCGCGCGCTCGAACGCGACGGCGATTGCCACGGCCTTACGCCTTATAGCGCTTGACGGCGACAGAGACGTTGTGCCCGCCGAACCCCGCGCTGTTGCTCAGCGCGGCGCGCACCTCTCGCTTTCTCGCCGTGTTGGGCGTGAAGTCGAGGGATCCGCACTCCGGATCCGGATTGCAGAAGTTGATCGTGGGTGGCACGACCTGATCGCGAATGGCCAGCGTGCACGCGATGAACTCCACCGAGCCGGCGGCACCGAGCATGTGTCCCGTCATCGACTTGGTGGACGACACGCTGACGTCCGCCGCCGCATCGCCGAGGACGACGGCGATCGCCTTGGCCTCATTGGAGTCGTTGAGCGGCGTCGATGTGCCGTGCGCGTTCACGTAGTCGATGTCGGCCGGCTGGAGGCCGGCATCGGCCATGGCGCCGCGCATCGCCCGCTGGAGTCCCTCGTGCTCGGGGAGCTGCCCGGTGAGATGATAGGCGTCGCCCGTGGCGCGGTAGCCGACGATCTCGCCGTGAATGACGGCGCCTCGCTTGAGCGCGTGCTCCAGCTCCTCGAGGATGACGACGCCGGCGCCCTCGCCCATCACGAAGCCGTCACGCGTCGCGTCGAAGGGGCGCGAGGCGGTCTGCGGGCTGTCGTTGCGCCGCGAGAGGGCCGTCATGTTGGCGAAGCCGCCGATCGCCATCGGGGTCACCGTGGCCTCGGCACCGCCACAGATCATCACGTCGGCGTCGCCGTACTGGATGGTGCGGAAGGCATCACCGATGGCGTGGGCGCTCGTGGAGCAGGCCGACACCGTAGCGTAGTTGGGGCCGCGCGCGTTGAAGCGCATGGACACGACGCCGGCCGCGATGTCGGCGATGAACATCGGGATGAAGAAGGGGCTGATCTTGCTCGCGCCGCGCTCGCGGTAGATGTCGTGCTGCTCCTCGAAGCTCTTCAGTCCACCGATCCCGCTGCCGACGATCACGCCCGTGCGGTCGACGTCGTAGCCGCCGTCGGCCAGCCCGGCGTCCTGCATGGCCTCGACGGCCGCCGCCACCGCGTACTGGGTGTACTGGTCCGCGCGCTTGGCCTCCTTCCGATCCATCGAGAGCAGCGGATCGAAGCCCTTCACCTCGCAGGCGAACTGCACGGGGAAGTTGGTGGGATCGAACTTCGTGATCCTCGACGCCCCGGACACGCCCGCCTGCATGGCGCGCCAAGTCGTCGCCACGTCGTTGCCGATGGGCGTGACGGCACCGAGACCAGTGACGACGACCCGACGTCGCATTACGCGCCGACCTTGGTGTTGAGGTAGCCCACGGCGTCGCCGACGGTGCGCAGCTTCTCCGCGTCCTCGTCGGGGATGTCGATGTTGAACTCCTTCTCGAACTCCATCACCAGCTCGACGATGTCGAGGCTGTCGGCGCCGAGATCTTCGATGAAGCTGGCTTCGTCGGTCATCTTGTCGCGCTCGACGCCAAGCTCCTTCTCGATGATGTCGCGGACCTTCTGGGCGTTGTCAGCCATGGGTGGGGCTCCTGTAGTGTTTTTTTGAACGCGGGAAAGTTAGCCAGATGTCGTACTGAATGTCACTTCGCGGCCGGTGCCGGCACTGCTGCTACATCACCATTCCGCCATCCACCACCAGGGTCTGTCCGGTGATGTACGCGGCGTGCTCCGACGCCAGGAACGTCACCGCCCCCGCGACGTCCTGCGGAGAGCCCAGGCGCTCGAGCGGAATCTGCCCTGATAGCGAAGCGCGTGCCTCGGGTGTCATGGCGGCCGTCATGTCGGTGTCGATGAAGCCGGGGGCGACGGCGTTCACCAGCACGTTCCGCGAGCCCAGCTCCTTGGCGACCGACTTGGTGAGGCCGATGAGCCCCGCCTTGCTGGCGGCGTAGTTCGCCTGGCCCTTGTTGCCGGTGATGCCGACCACGCTGGCGATGTTGATGATCCGTCCCCAGCGGCGCTTGATCATGCCGCGCGACGCGGCGCGGATGGCGATGAACGCTCCGCGCAGGTTGGCGTCGAGCACCGTATCCCAGTCGTCGTCCTTGATGCGGAAGAGGATGTTGTCGCGCGTGAGCCCCGCGTTGTTCACGAGGATGTCGATCTGGCCGAGCGCCTTCTCCACACCCTCGACCAACGCGACGATCGACGCCGGGTCTCCGACGTCGGCGCCGAAGCCCTGGGCCCCGCCGCCTACCTTCGCTGCCGCCTCCGCGGCCTTGGCCTGATCACGGCCGACGACCGCGACGCGCGCACCCGCGCCGGCGAGTGTCTCGGCGATCGCGCGTCCGATGCCGCGAGTGCTGCCCGTGACGAGCGCGGTGCGCCCGGTGAGATCGATCTTCATGCGGCCATGAGGGTGAACAGGGCATCCACGTCGGCGCCGGTCCCGCAGGTCACGACCTTGAGGTTCGGCGCGATCTTCTTGGCCAATCCCTTGAGCACGGCGCCGGGTCCCATCTCCACGTACAGCGCATCGGGATGCAGGACGGCGATGTGCTCGAGCTCGCGCGCCCACAGTACGGGCGAGGTAAGCTGCTCCACGAGCAGACGCCGTGCAAGCGCCGCGTCGGTAATGGGTTGCGCGTTCACGTTCGCGTAAACCGGGAAGCGCGGGTTGGCCAGGTGCGCGAGGTCGATCGCGGCCTGAAACCCTGCGGCGGCCTCTTCCATCAGCGGCGAATGAAACGCGCCGCTCACATTGAGGCGGATCGGTTTGGCGCCCGCGTCCTTGACCATCGCCATTGCGCGCTCCACGCCAGCCACTTCGCCGCTGATCACGACCTGACCGGGCGCGTTGTAGTTGGCGGGTACCGCCAGCCCCGCCTCCCTGCTCGCCTTGGCGCAGATGGTCTCGATGGGAATCGACGGATTGCCGAGAATCGCCGCCATCGCGCCAGGTCGGCGCTCGCCGGCTTGGTACATGAGCTCGCCACGGCGACGCACGAGCTTGACGGCCTCCGCGAGCGGCAGCGCGTCCGCGGCGTGATACGCCGTGAACTCCCCGAGCGAGTGTCCGGCGGCAGCCACGACTCGATTGCCGATCGTCTCACGCACCACCGCCCACACGGCCGCGCCGTGCGCCAACAATGCCGGCTGCGCATTGTGAGTGCGGGTGAGCTCCTCGGCCGGTCCGTTGAAGCAGAGCTGCGAGAGCGGGGCGTCCGCCGCGAGAAACACGTCGCGCGCGGCCGGAAACCGCTCGGCAAGGTCCTTCCCCATCCCCGGCGTCTGTGAACCCTGACCCGGAAAGAGTAGTACGACGTTCGGCATGGCGATCAGAACCGGACGACCATCGAGCCCCACGTGAAGCCGGCGCCGAAGGCGACGAGAAGCGCGGTCGTCCCTTCCTTCACCTTGCCGCGGTCGATGGCTTCGTCGAGGGCGATCGGGATGGACGCCGAGGAGGTGTTGCCGAAACGGTCCACGTTCACGTAGACCTTCTCCATCGGGATGTTGGCATGCTTCGCCGTCGCCTCGATGATGCGTACGTTCGCCTGATGCGGGATCAGGATGTCGATGTCCTGGCCGGTGAGCCGAGCGGCGTCGAGGGCACGGTCGCAGGCGTCGCTCATGGAGCGCACGGCGTGCTTGAACACCTCGCGGCCGGCCATGCGCACGAAGGTGGACCGGTCGTCGAGCGTGCCTTGCGAGTACGGGACCTTCGCCCCGCCACTCGGACGCCACAGCAGCTCGGCGAGCGTTCCGTCGCTCCGCATGTAGGCGCTCAGAATGCCCTTCGAGTGCGTCTTGGCGCGCTTCACGATGGCGGCGCCCGCTCCATCGCCGAACAACACGCAGGTGGCCCTGTCCTTCCAGTCCACGATCGCGCTCATCTTCTCGGCGCCGACCACGAGGGCCGTCTCCACCACGCCGGAGGCGATGAGCCCCTCGGCCACGGTCATGGCGTAGACCCACCCCGTGCAGGCGGCCGAGATGTCGAACGCCGCAGCGCGCGTGGCGCCGAGCTCGGCCTGCAGGTCCACGGCCGTAGCGGGCAGCAGCCGGTCTGGTGTGGCGGTGCTCAGAACGATGGCATCGATCTCGCCGGGGAGCACACCGGCGCGCTGCATCGCGGCGCGCGACGCCGTCGCCGCCATCGACGTGGTGGTCTCGTCGTCCCGGCCGATGTGCCGCTCGTGAATGCCGGTGCGCTCGACGATCCAGTTGTGGTCGGTCTCGATGCCGATCGCGGCGAAATCGTGGTTCGTCATCACCTTGGCGGGGATCCCGCGGCCGGTGCCGGCGACGTAGGCGACTGGACGCTTCACGCGGCGTTCTCCGCGGCCACGCCGAGGCGCAGGCCGATCTGATCGTTCATTCCACTGGTCACGGCCTGCGCCGCGACCTTCAGCGCGTTCTTGATCGCGCGCGGGGACGACTTGCCGTGAGCGATGATGCTCACGCCTTTCACACCCAGAAGGGGTGCGCCGCCATGCTCGGAGTAGTCGAGATGCTTGAGCCCCGACTCGAGCTGCTCCCTGGACACGCCGGCCTTTCGCAGTGTGTCGATCATCAACGGTGCGACGCCTTCATAGAACTTGAGAACGACGTTGCCCACGAATCCGTCACAGACCACGACGTCGACCGGCTGGTGTTCGGTGCCGCCGGCCGGGAGATCGCGTCCCTCCACGTTGCCGATGAAGTTGAGCCCCGAGTCGCGGAGGAGTGTGTGCGTTTCCTTGGTGACCGCGTTGCCCTTCTCCGGTTCTTCCCCGATGCTGAGCAGCCCGACCGCCGGGTTGGGGCGGCGCAGCACGCACTCGGCATAGACGGCGCCAAGCCGGGCGAACTGCATGAGCTCCTCGGCCGAGCAGTCCACATTCGCGCCGGAATCCAGGACGGCGACGGTCTTTCGCGCCGAAGGAAACAGCGTGACGATCGCGGGACGCTTGAGGGTGGCGTGAAGACGGAGGATGACCATGGAGGCGGCCATCTGCGCGCCGGTGCTGCCGGCGGACACGAAGGCATCCGACTGTCCCTCGGTCTGCATGCGGAGGCCGACCGCCATGGAGCTGTTCGGCTTGCCGCGCACGACGGCGCTGGGCTTGTCGGTCATCTCGATGACCTCGGCGGCGTCGACGATGGAGAGGCGGTCGCGATGGATCGCGGACGCGGCAAATTCGCCGCCGAGGAGCTCGCGCAATTGCGCGTCCACGACGGCGGTCTGGCCGACGAGCTGAATGCTATGAGCGGGATCGAGCTCGGCGAGCGCGAGCAGCGCGCCGGCTACGGTCGCCTGAGGAGCGAAATCGCCCCCCATGGCGTCCAACGCGATCCGCGCCAAGGTCAGGCTTCCTTGGCTGCGACTCGCTGCTCACCCGCATAATACCCGCACTCGGCGCACACGTGGTGCGGGCGCTTCATCGCCTGGCAACGGGGGCACTTCTGGATCGCGACGATCGGGGCGGACTTGTGCGTGTTGCGGGCGCGCTTCTTCCGCTTGGATGTTCTGCGCTTCGGGACGGCCATGGGTCTGGTCGGATAAGGATAGGAACCGGATGACTCAGCCGTGTCCGCCGCGGAGCTTGTGCAGTGCGTCCCAGCGTGGATCCGCTGCGGACGATGCACACTCACAGGGGCCGAGGTTCAACTCGGCCCCGCACGACGGGCATAGCCCCTTACAGTCGTCCCGGCACAACGCGTAACCTGGAACGTTCAACAGCCACTGCTCCCGGACGGCGGGACGCAGGTCGAGATCGGGCGAGCGGTCGTCGAGGAGAAAGACGTCCGGATCATCCTCCACGCCCTCGGCCCCCGCTTCCGCGAAGATGAGGTGCGCGTCCTCGGACACGTGGCCCGACGCATCGCCGAGACAACGGCGGCACGGCAGCTCCACGTCCCCTTCGATCGTGCCGTGCCAGTAGAACCGGCCCGGCCCCGCCGCCGACAACCGACCCTTCACCCGGATCGGCGCCGAGGGCACCGCGTCTCCGTCCTGCCACACCGGATCATCCGCCGACAGAGTGTCGTCGACGGTGACGGCGCGCTCGGTGAGTGACCGAATGTCAAAGGACAGCATAGCCTACAAAACTACTTACGGCCCTTGGAGTTATCAACCCCAGACGGATCGGCTAGCCGTACAGCTGGTCCGTCTCGGCGAAGAAGAAACGCGCCTCCCGCGCCGCGTTCTCGTCGGAGTCGGATGCGTGGATGGCGTTCCGACCCTTCGACTCCGCGTACAGCTTGCGCACCGTGCCCGGAGCGGCCTCGGCCGGATCGGTGGCGCCGATGGCGTCGCGGAGCGCGAGCACCGCGTTCGCCTTCTCCAGCACGAGCGGCATGCACGGGCCCGACGTCATGAACTGGACGAGCTCGTCATAGAACGGGCGGCCCTTGTGCACGGCGTAGAACTCCCCCGCCTGCTTGTTCGTGAGCTGCAGCACGCGCGAGGCCTTCACGATGAATCCCTTCTCCTCCAGCAGCGCGATGATCTTGCCCGTCTTGTGGGCGCCGAATGCATCCGGCTTGACGATCGTGAGCGTGTAGTTGCCAGCCATCTCGTTCTCCTTCGGTGAGTGCGCGGGGCGCTGCCCCGGGTGAAGTAATGTGATCGACCGACAGGGAACGCTTCACGTCCCGATCAGCTTCCGGACGATGTCCCCGCGGGTGAGGAAGCCGACCAGCCGGCCTTCGCGAACCACGGGAACCCGATCCACGTCCTTGTTGCTCATGAGCGATGCGACCTCGGCGATCGGCTGCTCCGGCGCGACGCAGAGCACCTGCCTCGTCATCACGTCGCGAACCGTCCGCGCAGCGGTGGCCGCGGGGGCGATGGCGCGGGCGTCGGCCCCGTGAAAGGCCTGCACGTTGAGCAGATGCCGGATCACCTCCCGCTCGCTCACCATGCCGATCACCCGCCGCTCGTCGTCCACCACCGGCAGCGCGCCAAGACCGGTGCGCACCAGGATTCTCGCGGCCTCCTTCAACGGTGCCTCGGGCTCGATCGTCCGAGGCTGCTCGCTCATCACGTCGCGTACCGTGAGCTGCTCCGGAAGCTTGTACTCCCCGAAGCTCTCGAGCGTCGCGAGCGCGCTCGCATCCGTTGCCGCCAGCACCGACGCCAGCACCTCCGCCTTGCGCAGCAGTCGCGCGAAGCCGCCGACGACCTGTAGGTAGCGCGCCGCGTGGCGTGGCGGCGCGGCGATCATGAGCACGATGCGCGCGCACTGCTCCCCCTCTTCCGCCGACCGCCGGCAGATGATCGCGCGCGACACGCCCAGTGCCACGACGAGCTGGCCGACGGCGTCGGTCCGATAGTGCAGCAGAAAGGCGCGATCGCCCATCGCCACGGCGTCCTCGGGGCGGCCTTCGGCGACCCGCCGCCGCAGCTTGGC
>JBJMNM010000295.1:0-5068 GCA_045804305.1 Gemmatimonadaceae bacterium
CCTGTATCCCCCGCTGACTCACATCGACCTGGACCCGGTCGTCGAGTCCGTGCGCGACCAGTGGTGGAACCAGACGCTCTGCAAGGTGAACGACTCCGTCGTGCGGCTCGGCGTGATGCAGGGCGAGTATCACTGGCACAAGCACGACGACGACGACGAGTTCTTCTACGTCGTGGACGGCCGGTTTCTCATCGATCTCGAGCCGGCCCGGGATGACACGCCGGGGCGCGTGATCGAGCTGACGCCGAGGCAGGGATTCGTGGTGCCCAAGGGCGTGGTGCATCGCACGCGGGCGCCGGAGCGGTCAGTGATCCTCATGGTCGAGAACGCCGGGATCATCCCGACCGGCGACTAGGGCCTCCCGACGCGGCTGTGCCCCGGGTCACGGACCGGCGCGGACGCGAGTATGATATGATAGGGGCTGGCCCGATCCGCATCGTGGCGCCGACGCTGCGTCGATCAGCCGGCCCTCCTCCTCCGGAGGACGCGAGCATGCCCGACCGCGATACGTCCTGCCCGCTCTGCGCCGGCCCGAACGACTGCGCGATGGCCAACCAGAAGGCCGTCACGGAGTGCTGGTGCGTCCGCACGCCCATTCTCCCGGCCGTGCTCGCACGCATCCCCGCCGCCAAGGTCAATTCCGCGTGTGTCTGCAAGCAGTGCGCGACCACGCCTCAGTAACCAGGCACGGGCGCCCGCACAGCCGCGGCCAGTGCCGGGTCTCGCCCCGCCGCATAATCCGCGAACGCCAGTGGCGCGGCGATGGCCGGCTCGATCATCTCGCGCGTGTCGCGCGAGTCCACGTACTGATGCCACAGGGTCGACACCCGCACCGTGACGCGACTGTTGGGCATCACGATGCGGAACGAGTCGCCATAATGATTCCCCTTTGACGCCGTCGGCTCGCCGACGAACGCCGCGTTCGTGTATTTCCGCATCTCCGTCACCAGCATCTGCGCCGCCGAAAAGGTTCGGCGGCCGGTGAGCACGAACAGCCGGCCCGGCGTGTCGTAGCGCGACTTGATCAGCGGCAGCAGGATCAGTCTGTTGTAGCCACCATTGCCGCCCCCGTTCAGGCGCAGATCCACCACGAAACGCTCGGCGCCCGCGGAATCGGCTGTCACGATTGCGCGCGCCATGAAGACGCCGATCGAATCGCTCGCCTTCTGCTGGATCGTGTTGATCTGGCAGTAGAGCGTGCGACCATCGGCGAGATATCGGAACCAGTAGGGATTGATCGGATCGCTCAACCACAGCGCGGCGGGCGCGCGATCGCGCGCGTCGACCCATCCCGCGCGCGGAAGCCAGCTCCGGTCGGCGTCGCCGGTGAGCATGGGGAAGAGCCCCGCGTGGCCGAGCGTGACCGTGCGCCGCCGGCCATCCTGCTCCACCACGAGACGTACGCGCTGGAGGTCGGCGGAGATGCCCGTTGCATGCAGCACCTCCGGCATCGCGAGCAGGAATGGCGTGTACGCCCGCACGCCCATCTCGTTGTCGTGGCTGATGAGCGGCCGCACCCGCGCAATGGCCGAATCCACGGGCCGCTCGCCGATCTCGACGACGCGGGCGCCAAGGAGGTCGGCGTGTGCGGAGTCCGCGGTGCGAACGATGAGCCCCTCCGCGAACAGATAGAAGCCGACGGGAATGGTGTGAAAGGCGATCAGGCTATCGCGCCATGGACCCACGTTGGAGTGGCCGTCGCCGACGAGCGCGAGCATCCGCTCGAGCTCCACGATCACGCCATGCCGCGTGAGCGCCGGCAGCCGTGAGTCGATCGAGTCGAGCGCGCTGTCGAACTGCACGCGCGTCATGGTGTGAAACAGGTTCGCGTGACGGGCCGGCATCTCGCTGCGCAGGAATGCGAGATCCTCGTGCCAGCGGCGGACGTCGGTGGTGTCGACCGGGCGCGGTGACTGGGCGCGGGCCGCGTTCGCGGCGAGTAGCGCCGTCGTGAGCAACGTGGTGAGTTGGCGATTCATCGGTGGGTGGGAGGAGTCGCGAGGTCTGACAGTGGCGCGGTGCCGATAGTTGGACTCCGGGTTGCGGAGCCGCGCGGCAGTCGGGTCGCCGCAATGGATTCCGCTTTCCTTGACGACCGCCGCCAGGCGCCCCATCGTTCTCGAGCAACTCCACGCCCCCCCCCGCATTTGACGGTAACGGATGCCGACGTCGTGATGATCGTTCGATCGAGTCGTGAGTCGACTCTTCGTTGTGGGCTGTGGACCGCGGCCAGATGCGGGTGACCGAGCGGGACGTGCGAACTCCCAGGAGCGGAACGTGGTTGCTGGTCGCGGTCGGGCTCCTGCTTGGTGGGGCCGCGATACTCTGGGTGCGCCGATCCGGCTCTCAGTCGGACGTCCGCCGTCCCCAGGTTGTGGCCGACAGTCTTCTCAACATTCCGCTCGAGAGCACAGTCAGCGCGAGGCAGGACTTCCTGGCCGCATATCGGCTCGCGGACCGGCGGCACGCGCGTGCGCTGTACGAGGAATACCTGCCTCGGATCGGGGCGAACGGGCTTCGAGAAGCGATCCGGACCGCGTATCCCACCTGTCATGACGAGGGGCACGATCTCGGAAAGGTGATCTTCGCGAAGCTTCGCGATGTTGGCGCGTCGTTGGAGAGTTGCGCCGACGCGTGTGCGTCGGGATGCATGCATGGCGTGTTGATGCAGTTCTTCACCGACAGCGGCTCCAGCGGCGGATCGGCGCACCACCACTCCTCGCAGCTCACCAGCGCCGACGTCGCCGGCCGGATCCCAACGATCTGCGAGACTCAGGCGTTCGCGCGCATGTACCGCCCAGGCGACTGCGCGCATGGAGTGGGACACGCGGTGATGTTCCTGTCGCACTACGACGTTCCTGCCGGGATCGATCTCTGTGAACGCTTCCCGAGTTACGCGCTCCGGTACTACTGTGCGACCGGGGCATACATGGAATACCGGCTCACGAAATCAACCGCGGACTATTCACGCCACGGACCCTTCTACCCGTGTGACAAGGCGCTCTATCCTGCGGCCTGCTTCCGGTATGTCATGACCAACACGGTGCGGGAGCACTACGCACGGGGCGCCACGCTCGAGATGCTTCAACGGCAGTGCGCCGGACTGAGCGGGAAATACCGCTTGGGTTGCTTTCACGGGATCGGAAACGCGCACGTGGGAATGATCGCGCACGGCCTGAAAACGCTGGCCGAAGTATGCAGCTTCGGGAGTCGGCAGGATCAGACGGTGTGTGTGGAAGGCGCCATGGAGCGGTTGGGTAAGTTCACCCCGGCGATCGCCAGCCAACGATGCGCGTCGCTCACCGATTGGCGTCGTGAAGTGTGTCAGGCAGCCGTGTCGCGAAAGATGTATGACATGGAGAAATCGTTCGCACTGTATACGAGGTGATCATGTCAGTTCATGCCCTGAGGGCCGTGCGTGCGACCGTCGCCATCGCGCTGCTCGCGTCGACGTCTGCCGCGCAGTCTACGCGCACGTCCGGCCAGTCCGTCTCGGCGCCGCACGGCATGGTCGTCTCAGCGAGCAGCATCGCCAGCGAGGCGGGACGCGACGTCCTCGCGGCGGGAGGCAACGCCGTCGATGCGGCGATCGCGACGGGGTTCGCCCTCGCCGTCACCTATCCCGCCGCCGGCAACATCGGCGGCGGAGGGTTCATGGTCATCCGCTTTCCCGACGGCCGGGCGACGACGATCGACTTCCGCGAGATGGCGCCGCGCGCCGCCACGCCGGAGATGTTCCTCGACTCCAGCGGTGCCTACTCCTCGCGCATCCATCACGACAGCCACAAGTCCGTCGGCGTGCCGGGCACGGTGGCGGGGTTCGCGCTCGCGCACGCCAGGTATGGCAAGGCTCCCTGGAAACGACTCGTCGCGCCCGCCGAACGTCTCGCGGGCAACGGCTTCGACGCGCCACCCGGGCTCGCGCAGGATCTCAAGTGGGCGCTCGGGCGCAGCTTCCAACCATATCCGGCGAGCGTGGAGGCGTACTCGAACAAGGGACAGCCGTACGCCGAGGGCGAGCGCATTCGTCTTCCCGATCTCGCGCGCACCCTCGCGCGCATTCGCGACCGCGGACGCGACGGCTTCTACAAGGGAGAGACCGCGCGACTGGTCGCCGACGAAATGCGCCGCAACGGCGGGTTGATCACCGAGGCGGATCTCGCGGCCTACGTCGCCAAGGAGCGGAAGCCGGTGCGCGGCACGTATCGCGGCTACGAGATCATCTCCATGCCGCCGCCGAGCTCCGGTGGCACGGCCATGGTGGAGATGCTCAACATCCTCGAGGGCTACGATCTCGCCGCGATGGGCCACAACTCCGCGCCGTACGTGCACTACGTCGCCGAGGCGATGCGCCGCGCCTTCCTCGACCGCGCGCGCTACCTGGGTGATCCGGATTTCACCAACGCGCCGCTCGAGCGGCTGACCGACAAGAGCTACGCGGCCCAGCTGCGCAAGACGATACTGCCCGACCGTGCGAGCCCGTCGCTGCCGGAGCAGGTCGCGCAGCGCTACGAGAGCAGTCAGACCACGCACTACTCCGTCGTCGACGCGAACGGGATGGCGGTATCGGTGACCTACACGCTCGAGAACGGCTTCGGGCTCGGCGCCGTGGTGAAGGGCGCGGGGTTCCTGCTCAACAACGAGATGGGCGACTTCAACGGCAAGCCCGGCCTCACCGACAGCACGGGCCTCATCGGCACCGACGCCAATCTCGCGCGGCCGGGCAAGCGGATGCTCTCGAGCATGACGCCGACGATCGTGGCGAAGGACGGCAAGCTGTACGCGGTGGTGGGCAGCCCCGGCGGGCGCACGATCATCAACACGGTGATGCAGGTGATCCTGAATCAGGTGGACTTTCGCATGACGATCGACAGCGCCGTGGCGGCCAGGCGCTTCCATCACCAATGGCTGCCCGACGTCCTCTCGGCCGAGGACAGCGCCTTTGCCCCGGCGGCGGTGCAGTCGCTCGAGGCGATGGGCTACCACGTCCGCATGCGCGGCGACCAGGGCACCGCGCACTCCATTCGAGTCGATCCTCGCACGGGCATGAGGCGCGGCGCGGCCGATC
>JBJMNM010000296.1:0-5490 GCA_045804305.1 Gemmatimonadaceae bacterium
CACTCCTGAGCGAGCAGGCTGCCCGACAGTTCGGCGCCCAGCAGGAGGAACACGGCCGAGTTCAGGGCGAAGGCGAGCCATTCCCAGAAGCTCTCGACCGCCTTGCGGGTGCTGACCGTCATCGCGTGGTGACGACCCGTGTTGCCGCAGACGACGCCGGCGACGACGGTCGCGATCACGCCGCTGCAGTGGACTTGCTCCGCCAGCACGAAGGATCCATACGCCGCAATCGTCGTCAGGGTGATCTCGATCGCCGCGTCGTCCAGGTAGGTCCGAATACGTGAGACCACCCAGCCGATCAGCAGTCCGATCACCGCGCCCCCGCCTGTGATTCGCGCGAAGCTCACGACGAGCGAGGTCGCGGACGGTGCCTCGCCGACGAAATACGCGAGAATGAGCGTCAGAAACACGATGGACGTGCCGTCGTTCAGCAGGCTCTCGCTTTCGACGAGGACGTGCAGCCGGCGTGGCGCGGCGACCTCTCGAAAGAGGGCGGTCACCGCGACGGGATCGGTGGCGGCGATCACGGCGCCGAAGACGAGCGCCGTCGTCCATCCCACGGGCACGCTTCCAATGATCGACGCACCCGCGACGAGCAGAAGGGCCGTGAGGAGGATCGCCACCATCACACCCGGGACGGCCAGCGCGCCGATGGCGACGGCATTCTCGCGGAGCTCGTGCACCTCGAGATGAAATGCGGCCTCGAACAGGAGCCCCGGCAGGAACAGCGCGAAGAGCAGCTCCTTGGTGAGATGCGGCAATTCCACCACGTGGAGCGCGCCGAATGCGACGCCGACGACCAGCAGCGCGGCGGTGTACGGCACGCGGATCCGCTGTGTCACGATCGCCACCACGGTCGCGACACAGTAGAGCAGGATGACGCCGGCTGTGACCGTCATCGCCCAAAGTTAGCCGCGGTCCTGGCGGGCAACAGCAGGACGACACCAGTTCCCATGTCGCCCGTCCGGACTGATGATACCCCCTCCTCCTCTACGGTCGCGCCGCTCGTCCCGTGATCTCGTGCACGAAGATCCCGAACACGATGTCGCGGTGCGGAGCCGGATCGTGCGCGGAGAACGTGCCCGGCACGAGCTTGGTCAGCAGCCGCGCGGCTCGCTGGTAGGTATCGGGGGAGCCGATCTCGGGATCGAGCAGGTAGAACGTTCCCTTCACCACCACGCTCGACCAGTCGAAGGGGTCACGGACCTCGTCCGTCTCGAACGCGCACCAGGGATGATGCAGAAGCGTCGCGAGCTTGGCCCCCTTGCTCGTGCGCCCGAAGATCCACTCGCCGTCGGTGACATAGTGGATCGGCTCGATGTCCACCCGGTCGTGCAGGGTGAAGGCGATCCGTCCGACGTTGTTGCGGCCGAGCAGTGCGTGCGCCTCGTCCGACGTCAGATCGCGGAACTGTGGACTGGTGGTCGTCGCCATGAAACCCTCCCTAGGTGTTCGCCTGCAGCAGTCCGAGCCTGAGACAGAGCTGCACGTAGTCGGCCCGATGCGTGAGACCGAGCTTCTCGGATATTCGCTGCTTGTACGTCTCGACGGTCTTCGGGCTGAGAAAGAGCTTCTCGCCGATCTCGGACGCCGAGTAGCCGCCCGCGACGAAGACGAGCACGCTGCGCTCCCGCTCGCTGAGCCGCTCGAACCGTTCGCGCTCCTCGGCGTGCTCGGAGCGGCGTGACATGGCGCGCGCGAGGGCGAGCGACGCCGAGGGCTGAACGTAGACGTCGCCCGAGGCGACGGCGCGCACCGCATCGGCCAGCTCGCGGTCCGCCGCGTTCTTCACCAGATATCCGGCCGCGCCGGCTTCCAGCAGCGTGACGAGATACTCGTCTTCCGTGTGCATCGTGAGAATCAGCACACGCGTGGACGAGTGACCGGCGACGAGATGCTTCGTGGCCGTGGCGCCATCCATCTGCGGCATGTCCAGATCCAGCACCGCGACGTGCGGTGCGAGTCGCTCGATCAGCGCGATCGCATCGCGGCCGTTCGTCGCCTCGCCGACGACCTCGATGTCCTTGCTGGCGCCGAGCAGCGCCTTCAGACCCGCGCGCACGACGAGGTGGTCGTCGGCGAGGACGACACGGATGACGTCGGGGCGGGAAACGGGAGGCATTTGCGACGCGGGCCAGAGGCTCGGAAGGCGGCCGGCGGCCTCGAGGGGCGACGCCGGCTGGTTCGGGGTCAGCTTCATACTACTACTCCACGACGAGCGCCGTCACCATTCCGAACATGCCGTGCTCGCTCTCGGCATGGGGAAGGATGTGGCAGTGGAAGGCCCAGGTGCCGGGCTTGTCGCAGGTGACGATCACGTCCCACCGCTCGCCGGGCGCCACGTTGAGGGTGTCGCACTTCCACGGCTGCGGCTGCGCCCACCCGTCCTTGTCGATCACCGTCATGTGCATGCCGTGCAGGTGCATCGGATGAATCATCATCCCCTCGTTCATGTAGCGGATGCGGAGCTTCTGGCCGACCTTCGCCGTGAGCGGCTCGGTGGCTGGGAAGCTCTTCCCATTGAACGTGTAGCCGTGCGCGCCGTCGTTGAGGATCATGATGTATTCCTTGTCCACCTTCTCGATCCTGCGCGGCCGCCTGGGCTCCACGATGAAGGCGCCAAGGAGGCCCATCCCCACCTGGGTCGCCGAGTTGTGGTGCGAGTGGTACATGTGCGAGCCCGCATTCCCGTCGGGAACAGTGAACTCGTAGACGTGCGTGTCGCCCGGCTTCACCGGGGGCTGCGTGACGAACGGCACGCCGTCCACGTCGTTCGGCAGCTCGAGACCGTGGAAGTGCATCGCCGTCGACTGCGTCAGCTCGTTCTTGAGGACGAGGCGCACCCGATCACCCTCGCGCACGCGAAGCTGCGGACCCGGCACCTGCCCGTTGTACGCCATCGCCGCGACCAATCTCCCGGGCTCGGTCTCCCACTGAATCTCGCGGGCCGTGAGCTCGAACACCTTCACGCCATTCTCGAGCTTCGGGGCGAGGAGCTGATTGCCATGCACGGCTGTCTTGGCGGGGAACGCCTTCATCCCCTTCTCGTGCATCGCGTCCATTGCATTCGCTGCAGCACGGGGGTCGGCGGGCGCACCGGCCGGCGCCGCGCCACCCATATCGTGGCCGGTCGGCGGTGCGGCAGCGGCCGGTTTGTCAGACGCAGCCGCCGCCTTGCCACAGGCCACGAGGGCGCCTGCGCCGACGGCGGTGAAGGAGGCAGCACGAAGAAAGGCGCGGCGCGACGTCGGCGTCGGCGCGAACGCCCCCACACTGTCGAAAGTCTTCTCGGTAGTCATGGTGTCTGGCGGTTGGAGTGAGCTACGCCAGAGAATCTCGCCACGGGACTCTTCGGTCTCTGTCGGGCGTGCGCTGGAAGTTTCCAGCGGTCCTTCCCGACGCCAGCCGAGGGAAACTCCCGACACGGTCTGCGTTGCCGCCGGCTACCCTTCGTGACCCGATCGGGTTGCTCCGACCACGCCATTCTCGTCTCCCTCATATATGCCGTATCGCCGATACCGCGCGCCGACTGCTACTCTGCCTCACGGAAGGTTGCTCGCGGGCGGCGCACTGCTCGCCGGCAGCGCCGGCTTCGTGAATGCAGTGCTGCTCAGCTTCTTTCAGGTGCCGGTGAGCCACATGTCGGGCGCCGTGTCGCACCTCGGTGTGGCAATTGCCTCGCGTCCCATCTCCGAGGCGCTCGGCGCGCTGACGATCATCGCGGCGTTCTTCCTCGGCAGCGTGGTCAGCGGCGTGCTCGTGGGACGCGATACACCGCTGCCGGGACGCCGGTACGCGCTCGTGCTCCTCATCCAGGGGCTTTCCCTGGCCGCCGCCGGGAGCTGCCTCTATGCTCGCGTCTCGGCCGGCGTGCCGCTGGCCGCGTTCGCGTGTGGCGTCCAGAACGCGATGAGCTCCAGCTATTACGGCCTCGCGATCCGTACCACCCACGTGACGGGCATGGTGACGGACCTCGGGGTGATCGTGGGACACTGGCTGCGACATCGCCGCTTCTCGCGCTGGAAGGCAATCGTGTTGAGCACGATGACCGGTGCGTTCTTGGCGGGCGGCATTCTCGGCGCCGGAAGCGTCGCGTGGCTCGACTTCCGTGTGCTGTACGTGCCAGCGGTCGGTACCCTTGCCGCAGCCGCTGCGTATTACGCGCGTGCGGCACGGCCGGCGCGGACCAGGCAGGAGATGCGGATCGCATCGTAGTGCGGCCCTGCCAGTCCCGACGGTTGGCGTACATATTCTCCAACCATGAAGGATGCAAGTCACGCCGCGGCCGTCGCCGCCATGCATCATGTCCTCCCCGCCGAGCTGTTCTCCGGCCTGCTCGCGATCGCCGCCGATGCCGTGATCGCCGTTGATGCCGAGCAGCGGATCATCTTCTTCAATGAGGGGGCTGAGCGGATCTTTGGATGGACGGCCATTGAGGTCGGCGGACGATACCTCGAGGTGCTCCTTCCCGAACGCTTCCGGGCAGCGCACCGCGGACACGTTCATGGTTTTGGCGCGGCCCACGGGCGCGCGCGATTGATGGGAGAACGCCAGCAGATCAGCGGATTGCGGAAGTCGGGCGAGGAGTTCCCGGCTGAAGCGGCGATCCAGCGGATGGAAGTGAACGGTGGGAACGTTTATGCCGCCGTTCTGCGCGACATCAGCGCGCGCCAGCGCGCCGAGGATCTGTTGCACCAAGCCATCAAGGCGCGCGACGACATGATGGGAATCGTCTCCCACGACCTCCGCAACCCGGCAAACGCCGTCAAGATGCTCGCACGCAGCATCCTGACGGCGGACAGGCGCGATCGGCTACCTGTCGACGTGGTGGAGAGTGTTCAGGTGATGCTTCAGGCCGCCGAGCAGATGGATGCGCTGATTCAGGATCTGCTCGACATCACGCGGCTCGAGGCGGGTCGGCTGGTCGTCTCGCCGAAACCGGTGGACGCCGAGTGGCTCGTGTCACGGAGCGTGGAGGCGCTTCGCCCGCTGGCGGAGGCGGGCGGTGTCGCCCTGACCGCCGAGCCGGCGCCCGAGCTCCCGACGATGCACGTCGATCCGGATCGGATGCTGCAACTGCTGTCGAATGTGGTCGGGAACGCGATCAAGTTCACGCCGGCGGGCGGCACGGTCACCGTTGCGGTGAGCGCGTCGGAGCACGGGGTGCTGTTCACCGTGCGCGACACGGGAACCGGCATCCCGGCGGCGCAGCTACCCTACGTCTTCGACCGGTTCTTCCAGATCGCGTCGACTGAGCGATCCGGATGGCGCCACGGCGCCGGGCTCGGCCTGCCGATCTCGCGGGGCATCGTGGAGGCACACGGCGGACGGATCTGGCTCGAGAGCACACCTGGACAGGGGACGACGGTGCGCTTCACCGTGCCGCTCGCGCCGCCGGACTGACACGATCCGGCGGCGCTCCACGACTTCAGATCAGCGTGACGCTGCCCGCCGAACGACTCGCCACGAACCCTCGGAGAGCAGCGTGCC
>JBJMNM010000297.1:0-6925 GCA_045804305.1 Gemmatimonadaceae bacterium
CGCGCCCGACGCAGATGCTGCACGCCGAGGCGGATGGGCGTGAGCGGATTCTTGATCTCGTGCGCGACCTGCCGAGCCATCTCGCCCCACGCGAGCACGCGCTGCGCGCGCGCGAGCTCGGTCACGTCGTCGAGGGTGAGCACGGCACCTTCACTCGCGAGGCGAGTGAGCTGTCCACGCAGCGTCCGGCCACCCCGCTCCAGCTCGAAGCCGTCGGCATCCTGGCGCGACCTGAGGAAGCGTGCGACGCGCGCCGCCACGGTCCTGGCGGGCATCTCGCTCACCGGTGCGCCCGCTGGCGGCACGCCGCCGAGGAGCGTTTCGGCACGCGGGTTCGCGAGAATCACGCGGCCCTGCTCATCCACTCCCACCACGCCGCTCGCCACAGTGCGGAGCACGGCGTCGGTACGGCGCTGCGCCTCCTCGAGCGCGGCGCGGCTCTCGCCGAGATCGGCCGCCATGGCGCGAAAGGCGTTGAACACGGGAAGGAACTCGCTCGCTGCGTCGCTCTCGAGCGGCAGGTCGCGCTCGCCGCGCGCGACTGACCGGGCGGCAGACCGCAGCGCACCGATGGGACGCGCGAGCTGACGCGCCGCGATCCCGCTCAACCAGAGCGCCGCCAGCGCGCCGAGCGCGGTGGCAAACAGCACCAGCACGCCGAGATCGCGACGTCGGCGGTCCAGCAGAAGATCGTCCACGCGCGCGGGAGCGGCGATCACGAGACCCGGCCCCGCCGACGCCGGCAGGACGCGATACCCCAACATCCCTGTCGCGCCCGCGAGCTCCTCCGGCATCGTGGCGCTCACCTCTTCGGACACCCCGAGCTGGAGGGCCACCTCGGGACGCATGAGCGCTCCCATCGGGGCGAGGTCGGCAAAGAGAGAATCGCTCGCGTCCACGAGCACCCCGCCCTGATACAGCAGCAGCTTGGTGTCGAGCCGCGCGCTCTCCCGACGCAGCCAGTCCGGTTGATCGCCTCGCGACACGGCGCGCATCGTTTCCGTCACCAGCAGTCGGCGCGACGACTGCGTATCGTCTGACAGCTGGCGCCACGACCACACCGCGAACGCCCCGGCCGGTACGAGGAAGAAGAGAAAGAGGGCCACGGACAGCCGCGCGCGATAGCTGCGCAGCCGGCGTCGGCGCAGCCGCAGCCAGCGCGCGACCCGACCATCCGCCGTGGCGCCGAGCAGCCAGATGAGTCCCACCGCAGCGAAGTCCACGAGGAGCAGGAGCCCCCCGCGCGGCACGAGGGTGTCGAGTCCACGGAGATCCACTTCCACGTGCGCGCGCGCGGCGCCTGTTGGACCCCGCACCGGCCAGTCGCCGTGCAGCTCGGTGCCCTCGCGTCGCCAGCGGATCGATTCCCGCGGGGCCAGCGAATCAGGCGCCACCTGTTCCACATAGGGCGGCTCGTTGTTCTCGGCGGGCGGAAGGCCGTACCAGCGCGCGTACGCGTCGTTCCCGATCAGCCGCGTGCGCGGCGCCACGAGTATCGTCATCGCCCCGCCCTGCATCGGGACCGCCTCGACGTGCACGCCGTACACGTTCGCGCTCGTCGTCGTGACGACGCGCGTTCCTCTTGCCTGCGCCGCGAGTGCCGCCATCCCGACGGTATCGAAAGCCACGTCGAACGGCGCGGACCCGAACGTCGCGAGCGGAGCGCCCTGCTGCCACGAGATGAGCGCGACGGGATACCCCGACGCCGCGAGGTCCGAGGACAGGTAGCGAGACAACAGTCCCTGCGTGCTGCGCGGCAGCGGCTCATCGCGCCGGATCGACTGGGCGAGGCGGTTCGCGAGCGTGACCGCATAGGCGTCGGGCGCCGCGAGCCCGCGCACGTCGCGCTCGGCGAGCTCCACGCGACCGCGCGACGTGCTCCCCCACACCACGGTGATCGCACCGAGCCCCGCGACCATGGCTGCGCCAAGGAGCGCACGACGCGACGGACGCGCCAGCACGACGGCTCCCACGGCCAGCGTCCACAGTGCGGTAAACCACTGCGGCCATTGCCCCGGAGCCCGCCACACCAGCGGCGCCAGCACGGCGGCAAAGATCGCGATCGCAGGCCCGGTCGCAGGTGGCAGACCGCGCCGGCCGCCGAGCGCTATCCCGCCCGCCCAGCTCGCGAGCACCAGCAACGCCGTCGCCGCCAGACACAGCGGCACGTTCCAGATGATCCACAGCGCGCCGCCGGCCCCCTCCGTCGGCGGCGTGATGCCGCGCGCCAACGCGCCCACGATGAACGGTCCCAGGCCGATCGTCAGGATCGCGAGGGCCGCCGCCGCAGCGCGCGGCAGCCGGCTCCCCACTCGGCGTGCCGTGAGCAGCACCACGAACAGCAGCGTCGCCGACGTGATCGTCAGCGCGGCGGCATTGGCCGTGAAGGCACGGCCCGTCGGGAAGAAGTACACCGCGGCGTCGAACAATCGCGAGCGCGTGGAGAACTCGCTCAGAGGAACCACGGTCACACAGCGCAGCGCCACGAGCACTCCGCCGATGGCCGCCAACGGCCCGGCCTCGCGGCGCGACACCGTGACGAGGAAGCTCACCAGCGCGATCAGGAGCGCGAGGCCGCTCCGCATTCGCCCGCGCTCGAGCAAGCGGAAGCGCACCTCGCCGGGTGAGGGAACGAGCGCGCGCGCCACGAACAGGGTGCGTCCTCCATCTCTGTATCGCAGCACATCGGCACCACCGCTGTCACTCGGCGCGCCGATGTCGAAGCCCTCGGCGAGCTCGTCGCTCGGCAGGCGCTGCGCCAGACCGCGCGACAGGCGGTCGGCGGGATGCTCGGCGAAGAGAAGGGACGTCGTGACCGCCCGCATCGCGCCGCTGTCTTCGGCGACGTACAGAGTGAGCCCGAACGGGGTGGCGACGATGCCTGCAGACCCCCTGAGCGCGCGTGGGTTCGCGTGCAACGTTCCCGCCCAGGCGACGAGCGTGTCGCCGCGCAGCACGAGCGCGGCACGGTGCTCCTCGTCTCCGATCGCTTTCTTGAGGCGCGTCACCAGCGCCGCCTGATCGCCACCGGCCGACGCGGGTGCGCCGAGGGCTCGGCGAGCGATACGTCGCAGCCGCACGAGCTCGTCGTCCACGGCTGCGCGGAGGCGCTCCCTCTGTGCGGCGGTCCGTGTAGCGACGACCTCAGCCGGCGTCCGCTCGTATTCCGCCAGTCGCAGCTCCACCCGGCCGGCGACGAAGACGAACGCCGCGAGCGCCGCGAGGGTGACGAGCAACGGCCGGCGGAGCGCGGGCGAGGTCCAGCGCCACCATGCGGCGACGGCCACGGCGGTGGCGAGGAGGCACGCCACGACATAACCTATCCCCGGGTCGGCGAGCCATCTGCTCGCCATCAGCAGCGCCGCCGCCGCGGCAGCCGGCGCCAGAAGCGCGCGAGGCCCAGCGGCCGGCAGCGATCGCCTCAGCGTCTCGCCCAGAATGGCTTACCCCTCCGTCAGCGCGGACACGCCGCGGCGCATCAAGGAGATGCGTCCCGACGAGATCGCGGCCTGCGTCGCCGCCGACCCACGGCTCATCATCCCCGTCGGCACCTGCGAGCAGCACGGCCGCCACCTGCCGATGGGCTCCGACACGCTCATCGTGGAGCAGCTCGCCGACGATTTCTCGGCGGAGTTCGGCATCCTGCGCGCCCCGTCGCTCGAGTACGGGGTGAACGTGGACACGGAGCGCGGCTTTCCCGGCAACGCGTCGCTGCGCAAGAAGACGCTCCACCGCATGTTGAACGATCTACTGGACACCTGGGAATCCACGGGGATCAAGGAGTTCATCCTGCTCACGGCGCACGAGCACGACCCTCATCAGGAGGCGCTGGCCACGGTCATTACCACGCTGGCCCGCGTTCGTGTCATCGACATCTTCTCGGTGGATTTCCGGGACCTGCTCGAGGGACAAGCCGAGCCGATGCACGGCGACGAGGTGGACACCTCCCTCATGCTGTTCATCGCTCCGCACCTCGTCCGGATGGATCTGGCTGAAGACTATATGATGTCGCGCGACGAGCTCCGGCGATACCGGCGGGGTTGGCTGCGCATCCCGAGCGGCAGCTCCGGCTCCATCGGCCGGCCGCTGCTCGCCTCGGCCGAAAAGGGCGCGGCCATCTATGCACGGATCAGGGATCGCGTGCGCGCCCGCGTGTTCGTGGCCCCCAAGCTCGATGACGACGACTGAGCGCTGCCGCGATGTCTCGACTCATGAAACCGGCCGTCCGTGTGTCCCGTACGGCCGGGTGACCCTCCCACATAGGACCCTCCCTACGATGCGCACTCAGGTGCTCGCCGCGCTTGCTATTGCCCTCTCCGTACCCGCGGTCAGCTCCGCGCAGGAGAGCAAGGCTCCGACCGGCGCTCAGATCACGCTCGACGAAGCCATCACGCTCGCCCGGCAGAACAATCCGACGTACCTCTCGGTCGTGAACAACCGCCGCGACGCCGACGCCGCGGTCCGTTCGGCGCGGGGCGCGTTCCTGCCGTCAGCGGACGCCTCGTTCGGCAGCCGGTACCAGCAGGGCGGCAGCCAGGTCTTCAACGGCCTGTCGTTCACCAACAGCTCGGCCACCGTGCAGTCGAGCTACAGCCTGAACGTGAACTACCGGATCAACAGCGCCACCTTCGTCACGCCCAAGGCGGCGGTGGCGAATCGTGAGGCCGTCGATGCGGACATCTCCGGCAACGCCGAGCAGCTTCGCGCCGCGGTCACGCAGCAGTACCTGACCGTCCTCCAGGCCCAGGCCCGTTCGGCGCTGCAGGATACACTGGTGAGCACCGCGAAGACCCAGCTCGACCTCGCGAAGGCGAAGGTCGCGGTGGGCTCGGGGACGATTCTCGACATCCGACGCGCGGAAGTCGCGCTGGGTCAGGCCCAGGTGGCGCTGCTCACCGCGCGGAACAACGTGGACGTCGAGCGCGCACGGCTCTTCCAGCAGATGGGCGTGGCGCAGCCGGCAGGCGTGGTGCTCACGACCGAGTTCAGAACCGACCCGGTGCTCTTCTCGCTCGACTCGCTGCTCGACCTGGCGCGCCGGCAGAATCCCGCCATCGTCGCGCTGCGCTCCCGCGAGCGCGCGGCCGACCTGAACATCAAGGTGGCCAAGGCCGGTTACACGCCGACGCTGGCCATGAGCACCGGCTGGGGCGGGAACTCTTATCAGTACACGAACTCGCAGTTCCTGGTGGACCAGACGCGTAACGGAATTCTGCAGCAGCAGGCGTCGTGCTTTCAGCAGGATTCCATTCGCAGCCGCGTGGGGCTGACCAGCTACAACTGCAATGGACCGGCATACACCTTCACGTCGGCGCAGGAAGAGGCCATCCGGGCGAACAACAATCAGTTCCCCTTCAAGTTCCAGCGCTCGCCGCTGGCGTTGCAGGCGCAGATCTCGATTCCCGTGTTCGACAACTTCAAGCGCGAGGAGTCGGTCCAGCGCGCGCAGGTGGAGCGCGACGACGCGACCCTGAACGTGAAGGCCAAGGACCTCGCTCTCACCGCCGACGTGACGCAGGCGTACCTGACGCTGACGACGGCCGCGCAGACGGTGATCCTCGACGAGCAGATCGCGAGCCAGGCCAAGGAAGAGCGGCTGTTCGCCGAAGAGCGGTACAAGGTCGGCGCCGCCACCTTCCTGGACGTCACGACCTCGCGCGACTCGTACGAGCGCGCGCTGATCGACCGCGTGAATGCCGTGTACGACTATCACAAGGCCTTCGCCGCGCTGGAAAATGCCGTCGGCCGCCCCCTCCGCTAACCAACCCCACCGAGAGATCTCCATATGAGCAAGCGCGTAAAGTGGTCCGTGGCCGGCGGGGTCGCCCTCGTCATCATCCTGATCGGCGGACTGACCGCGGCCAAGAGCAGCAAGAAGGCCGTGGAGGTTCGCACCGAGCAGGTGCAGAAGCGCGACCTCGTGGCCTCCGTGACCGCGAGCGGTCAGGTGCGCCCGCAGACCAAGGTCGATCTCAGCGCCGACATCACCGGCAAGATCGTGAAGCTCGCGGTGAAGGAAGGCCAGATGGTCACGAAGGGCCAGTTCCTCCTGCAGATCGACGCCCAGCAGGCCGAGGCGGGCGTGCAGCGCATGGAGGCGTCGCTGGCGTCGAGCCGGGCGCAGATGGCGCAGGCGCAGGCCAACCTGCTCCAGGCGCAGCGCAGCCTCGAGCGCACGGCGCAGATCAAGAAGACGAACCCGACGCTCATCTCCGACGAGCAGATCGAGCAGCTGCGCACGACCGTGGACGTGAACAAGGCGCTGTATGAGTCCGCGCGTCACTCGGTCGATCAGTCGAGCGCCTCGCTGCGCGATGCCCGCAGCTCGCTCGGCAAGACCACCATCTACGCGCCGATGTCCGGACGCGTCACCCGGCTCAACGTCGAGAATGGCGAGACGGCGATCCAGGGAACGCTGAACAAGGACGCGGCCACGCTGCTCACGATCGCCGACATGAGCGTGCTCGAGACCAAGGTCAAGGTGGACGAGACGGACGTGGCCCGTATCGCGCTCGGCGACTCGGCCGTCATCCAGATCGACGCCTTCCCGGACACGACCTTCCTCGGCAGGGTGACGAAGATCTCGAACAGCGCGGTGAAGGCCGCGGCAACTCAGCAGAACACCGATCAGGCGGTGGACTACGAGGTCACGATCCAGCTGCTGAACACCCCGTCCGAGACCCGGCCGGACTTCTCGGCCACCGCCAAGATCATCACCGACACCCGCAAGCAGGTGTTGTCGATCCCGATCATCGCGCTCACGGTGCGTGAGAACGAGGCGCTCACCAAGGGCGACACGGCCGTCGGGCTCGGCAAGCCCAAGCCCAAGAAGGAAGTCGGCAAGAAGGACGTCGAGGGCGTGTTCGTCGTTGCCGCGGACAACAAGGTGACCTTCCGACCGGTCAAGGTCGGCATCGCGGGCGAG
>JBJMNM010000298.1:0-9548 GCA_045804305.1 Gemmatimonadaceae bacterium
CAGCCCGCGCTCCACAGCCGGATCGGCACGCTGTCGCCACGGCGAGCCAGTAGCGCGGGGACGATCGACTCCGCGAGATACTCCCAGGTGGTGTCATCGCGGAAGAATCGCGTGACGTTGATCAGCAGCGTATTGAAGAGCGGCGTGATCTCGAGGTCCATCCATCGGTCGTCCACCGCACCGCGGGGACGCCACACGATGTCGCGCACGATCACGGTGCGCGCGTCGCTATAGGACTGCTCGATCAGCGACCGCAGCTCCACCGGCCGATACGAGAGCTCGAGGTCCTGAATCGGGCGACCCAGATCACGTTCGCCGATCCCGAAGAGGTGACGAGCTCGTTCGTTGGCGAGCGTGAGCTGCCCCTCCCGGTCGATCACCACCTGCGCTTCGCAGCTCGTCTCGAAGGCGACGGCGTGCAGGCGCGCACGCCCTACCGGCTCCAGCGGAGGCTCACTCTCGGCGTGCGCGGCCGCCGGCACCCGGTGCGAAGGACGCGGCACCTTCGTGAACACGCGCCGCTTCATGTCGACCGGCGCGAATGCGCTGGTGTGCGTGAGCAGGGTCTCGGCGCGGCCGAGGAAGAGCACACCCCCCTCGGCGAGGGCGTAGTGAAAGCGCCCGAGAATCGCCGCCTGCGTGGAGGAGTTGAAGTACATCAACGTGTTGCGACAGGCGAGCAGGTCGATGCGCGAGATCGGCGCATCCTGCACCAGATCGTTGCGCCCGAAGATCACGTTGCGCCGCAGGTCCTTGCGGAACACGTGGCGGCCATCGACCGGCTCGAAGTACTTCTCACGCAGCGCAGCCGGGACATCCTGGAGCTGCCGCTCGGTGTATGCGGCGTTGCGCGCGATCGCGAGCGCCTCGTCGTCCACGTCGGTGGCGTAGATCTTCACGCGATCCCGGAAGGCGTCGAGGCCCATCGCTTCCGCGAAGACCATGGCGAGCGTGTAGGCCTCCTCGCCCGACGCGCAGCCCGCGCTCCACAGCCGGATCGGCACGCTGTCGCCACGGCGAGCCAGCAGCGCGGGGACGATCGACTCCGCGAGATACTCCCAGGTGGTGTCATCGCGGAAGAATCGCGTGACGTTGATCAGCAGCGTATTGAAGAGCGGCGTGAACTCGTCGGGTTGGGCCTCGAGCAGCTCCAGGTATTGCGCGTACGAGTCCACGCCCACCGTTGCCATGCGCTTCTGGAGGCGCCGCTGTACGGTGGCGGGCTTGTATCCGGTGAAGTCGAAGCCGCGATGCTGCTTGAGAAATTCGAGCAGCGCGTCGAACTCGGAGATTGTTTCGGGAGCCGCCATCGATGGGAGAAGGAGAGCCGGCGCATCGTCGTCGTCGCGCGGAGAATGTATCACCTGTCTCTCCGCCCCGCGCCCCCGGCCGGCGTCGGCCAGCGGCGGGTCAGTTGCCCGATGCGGCGTTCTCGCCGTCGCCGGCGTCGGGGAGGCCGTCGCGCAGCACTTCGCGGATCACCTTCGCACGATCGAGGTACACGTCGGCGTTGCGGCGGAAGGTGTCGGCCATCCCGGTCTGGCCGCGCTGCGATGCCCGCCTCACCAGACGGGTCGCGAGCTCGGCACTTTCCTCGAGCGCCCGCAGCGCCGTCCACAGTGCCGTCTCGAGGGACACGCGCTGCTCGACGTAGAGCGTATCGCCAGTGAATGCGTGCCCCACCCGGCAGCGATAGTGCGGCATTCCCGCGGCGTCGAGCTCGAAGATGCCGCCATGGCACTCCGGGCACGTCAGACCGGTTGGCCGACCCTGCTTCGTGTACTCCTCTGACGCAATGGCGTCGAGCTCGACGGGGTCCGGAGAAGGTTGCTGGCGTGAGTCACCAGACGGCATGGTGTCCTCCGGTAGCGGGGCACCGAGCAGGCGTGCGAGCTGCGCGGGCATGTCCAACATCGGGACGGGCGTGGCGGAGGGCGCGCTGGCGAGCGCATTCCTCGGCATGCTGGGATATGGTGCATCGTCCGGGTGCTGCACGAGCACCGAACCACCGGCCAGCTCCACGGCGCGCGCTCCGGCGGCGCCATCGTCGAGATTTCCGGAGAGCACGACGGCGACGACGCGAGAGCCATAGCTGGCCGCGGCGCTGCGAAAGAGCGGGTCGATGGCGGGCCGGTGCCCATTCTCTCTGGGGCCCCGGACGATGCGCACGGTGCCGCGCTTCACGAGCAGGTGATAGTCCGGCGGCGCGACGTAGATGACACCGGGCTCGGTCGCGTCACCGTCTCGGGGATGGCGCGCCGGCATCTGTCCGGCACGGGTCAGGATGGCGGGGAGCGCACTCACCGAGGTCGCGGGGACGTGCACGGCCAGAAAGACGCGCGCGTGGATCACCGGCAGCGCGGCAGCGAGTCGAAGGAGCGCGTCGATGGCGCCGGCGGACCCACCGATGACGATGATTCGTTCGGTCATCCCGTCCAAGGGTGCATTTCCCCGGCCATTGCGGCGCGAAAAGCAATCGCCCCGTTCCCGGCGAATGCGGGACCAGGGCGACGTCCATCGCGCGCGACCTAGCGCGCGCCGGACAGGCTATTCGTCGAACGGGCGGCCGGGACGGTCATCCTCGTCATCGTCGTCCCCGTCGTAGTCGTCATCGAGGTCCACGAGGTCGTCATCCTCGTCGTCGAGGTCGTCCTCGTCCTCATCGTCCTCGTCTTCGTCCTCCTCGTCCTCCTCGTCCTCGTCGTCGAGATCGTCGTCGAGATCCAGATCGTCCTCGTCGTCGTCGAGATCATCCTCGTCGACGTCTTCGTCCTCGAGATCGTCGTCGTCGTCGTCGCGGGGCGACAGCGAGAGCGAGTCGATGGCGGCGGCGAATACGCCTTTCGACTCCGACATCTCGAACAGGTCCGGCATTGCAGTGCGCTCCGGTGAGGAGGGATGGTGGATTTGGCCGTCGTCGGGCGCTACAGCGCCGCCCGTTCGCGCTTGGCTTCGCGCGAAATCTTCTTTCGGTCGCTCTGTGCGAGGAGACGCTTCCGCAGACGGATGGACTGCGGCGTCACCTCGATCAACTCGTCGTCCTCGATATACTCAAGGGCGCCTTCCAACGTCAACTCCCGCGGCGGCTCCAGGCGAATATTCTCGTCGGTGCCGGTGGTCCGCATGTTCGTCAGCTTCTTCTCCTTGGTCGGATTGACGTCCATGTCACCCGGCCGCGAGTTCTCGCCGACGATCATGCCCTCATACACCGGCTCGCCAGGCGAGACGAAGAGAGTGGACCGCTCCTGCAATGCCGCGAGGGCGAATGCGATGATCGTGCCGTTCTCCATGGAAACCAGTGTGCCGCGGGACCGCGTGGCGAGTCCGCCCGCCCACGCCCCGTACTCCAGAAAGCGATGGTGCATGATGCCCGTGCCGCGCGTGTCGGTGAGGAACTCCGACCGATACCCGAACAGGCCGCGCGCCGGGATGCGATACAGCACGCGCACCAGGCCCTGGCCCGGATTCTTCATCTCGATCATCTCGCCGCGCCGAGGACCGAGCTTCTCGATCACGGCCCCGAGGTAGTCCTCCGGAACGTCGATCGCCAGCTCCTCGTACGGCTCGAGCTTCTCGCCATTCAGGCCCGTCTTGAGGATCACGCGTGGGCGCGACACCTGGAACTCATAGCCTTCCCGCCGCATCGTCTCGATGAGGATGGACAGGTGCAGCTCGCCACGTCCGCTCACCGTCCACGTGTCCGTCGACTCGGTGTCCTCGACCTTGAGCGCCACGTTCCGCTCGAGCTCCTTGTACAGCCGATCGCGCAGCTGGCGCGACGTGACGAACTTTCCCTCCTTGCCGGCGAAGGGCGAGTTGTTGACGAGGAAGTCCACGCTGATGGTGGGCTCTTCGACGGCGATGCCTTCCAGTCGCTCGGGGTGCTCGACGTCGGTGACGGTGAGGCCGATCTCGACTCCCTCCAGCCCTGCAAGGGAAACAATCTCGCCGGCCGGTGCGCTCGGCACCTCGATGCGCTCGAGTCCCTCGTAGACGTACAGCTTGGTGACCTTCGCCTGCTCGTTCTTCTGCGTGGTGTCCATCGGCAGCAGCAGCACCTGATCGCCGACGGTGACCGTGCCGCGCTCGATGCGCCCGATGCCGAGGCGGCCGAGATACGGAGAGAAGTCGATCGTCGAGATGAGCATCTGGAACGGCGCGGTGTCGTCGCTCGGTGCCTCGGGCACGGCCGAGAGGATCGTGTCGAACAGCGGCGCCAGATCGACGGCCTTCTGCTCCATGTCGAGCGTGGCCACGCCTTCGCGCGCCGAGGCATAGACGACGGGTGCGTCGAGCTGGGCCTCGTCGGCCTCGAGCTCGATGAAGAGGTCCAGGACCTCGTCGTGCACGCGCATCGGATCGGCACCCGGGCGGTCGATCTTGTTGATCACGACGATGGGCGTGCGTCCGAGCTCGAGCGCCTTGCGGAGCACGAAGCGCGTCTGCGGCATCGGGCCGTCGAACGCGTCCACCACGAGGAGCACGCCATCGACCATGCGCAGGATGCGCTCGACTTCGCCGCCGAAGTCGGCGTGCCCGGGCGTATCGACGATGTTGATCTTGGTATCCTTCCACCGGATCGACGTGTTCTTGGCGAGAATGGTGATCCCGCGCTCACGCTCCAGTGGGTTGGAATCCATCACGCGCTCGGCGACGACCTGATTTTCCCGGAAGGCGCCGGCCTGGCGGAGCATTTTGTCGACGAGGGTCGTCTTCCCGTGATCGACGTGCGCGATGATGGCGACATTACGAATCTGCATAGCCTGGAAATATACCCTACCGAAGGAACTCCAAACAAGCTGGCGGCTGAGTCCACTTGACCGAATCGGGAAAGGACCCCACCGTGGAACCCGTATGCTCACATCTGCCAGGAGGTGACCCATGGATCACTCGCATGACCCCGCTCACGAGCAGTATCCTCATGGACGCGGCTATGGACATGATTACATGCGTGGCGGGGAAGTTCTCGGAGGATACGGCTACGCGGCGCGCGAGGAATACGCGCTCCCCCGCGGTGAGCTCATCCAGTCGGCGTCCAGCGGACGCGAGGACGAGCAGCGGGGCGGGCACGACGACACCCGAAGCTAGGGCGGCGCTCAGGCGCCGCCCGGCCGCACGGGAATCACGCTCCTCGCGACTCACCCAACGCGATACGCCGACGGATCACCCTACACGCGAGAACGGGGCGCCCCAGCTGGGGCGCCCCGTCGTCGTTCCGGCCTGTTCGTCCCGCCCTACCGCTTCGCCGCTGCAGGCTTGGGCGGGTCCTTGGGCGCCTCCTTCGGGGCGTTCGGATCGGCGTCGGCCCACGACGTGTCCAGACCGCGCGACTTGATGGCGCTCAGGTACATCGTCTTGTCGACCGCCTTGCCGTAGCCCTCCGACGCCTCGATCAGCTTTCCATCCACGAGCTCGAGCAGGGCGTCGTTCAGGGTGACCATCCCCAGGCGCTTGGACGTCTGCATCACGGTGGGAATCTGGAAGGTCTTCCCTTCGCGAATCAGGTTCGTCACGGCCGGGATGGAGAGCAGCACCTCGCGCGCCGCCACGCGTCCGCCGCCGATCTTCTTGCAGAGCGTCTGCGAGATCACGCCCTTCAGCGACTCGGCGAGCATGACGCGGATCTGCGCCTGGCGGTCGGCGGGGAACTGATCGATGATGCGGTCGATCGTGCCGGCGGCGGTGGTCGTGTGCAGCGTGCCGAACACGAGGTGACCCGTCTCGGCCGTCTCGATGGCGATGGCGACCGTCTCGAGATCTCGCAGCTCGCCGACGAGGATGATGTCGGGATCCTCGCGCAGCGCGGCGCGCAGCGCGCTCTTGAACGAATCGGTGTGCACGCCTACCTGCCGCTGCGTGATGATGCACTTCTTGTTCGGGTGCACGAACTCGATCGGGTCCTCGATCGTGAGCACGTGGTCGCTGCGCGAGCGGTTCACGAGGTCCACGAGGGAGCACAGCGTCGTGGACTTGCCTGAGCCGGTGGGGCCGGTGACGAGCACGAGGCCCTTGTTGAGCTGCGCGAGCTTCTGGACCTCGGGCGAGATGCCCATCTGCTCCACGGTGACGACCGTGGCGGGAATCTGCCGGAAGACGGCGGCGGGGCCGTTGCGATCCTTGAGCGCGTTGGCGCGGAACCGCGCGACGCCCGCGAGCTCGTAGGCGTAGTCGGTGTCGTTCGTGTCGAGGTACTCGCGCCGGTTGCGCTCGGGCATCACCGAGCGGATCATCGCATCGAGCGTTCCCGGCTCCAGGATCGCGCCCTCGATGCGCATCATCTCGCCGTGCAGGCGGACGATGGGCGGCTCGCCGCAGCGCAGGTGGAGGTCCGAGGCTTTGCGCTCGACCATGGTGCGCAGCAGCGCGTCGAGCGTGGCGCGCGCCTTGGTGCTGCCCTCGAAGTCGCCGATCGCGTCGCCGTCGGGCCGTCCATTGGCGTGCATGGGCACCGAGGCAACCGGAGGGCTCGCCGGTGCCGGTGCCACGGCCGCCGCGGGTGGCGCGGGCGTGGGTGCCGGTGTCGGGGGCGCGGCTGCCGCGGACGGCGCGGCGGACACCACGTTGCCGTACTCCGCGGCCTGCGGCTGCGGATGTCCGTTCAGGCGCTGGCGCTCGCGCCGCTCGTCGATCGTGATGCGCGCCCGCCAGAGCGTGCCGTCGCGCGCGGCGTCGACACAGAAGGCGCCGTCCTCCGAGACATAGTCGAACGTCGTCGGCATGCCCGCGTCGAGCAGCATCGTGGCGTCGGCGGGCGCGATCTCGCGCAGCAGCGCCACGACCTGCTGACCCAGGAGCGGGGTCTTGGTCATGGGCCGCGACGCTCCGGCGATCTCGAACTCGGCGAGCTCGCTCTCGTACAGCTTCAGCGCCGTGGCGCGCTGACTCACCATGAGGGACAGAAGACGGTCGAGCTGGGCCATTGCGACTCAGGACACGGGGCGGACGTACGCGATATGAAGGCGGCTCACGAGCCTGAGCTGATCGGCGGTGAACAGCGGGACGAAGCGATGCTCGAGGTCGTTCAGCACGTCGATGAGCCGCTGCCGATTGGCCCGCACCTCGGGGAAGATGGATCCCACGTGCGAGCTGCCATCGATCAGCGTGCACTCGATGCGCATGCCTACGACGCCCCGGTCCAGTGCATCGTCACCGTCGGGAAGGCTGGTGCCCACGACGGCGATCTGGGTCTTCTGGACCAGGAAGGCCTCGCCCGTCGGCATCACGAGCGGCAGAAAGAGGTCCTCGTTGTCCAGCAGGTCGAGCGGTTCCTCGGGACCGGGGTGAAAGCGCGCGACCGCCTGGAGGAAGACGTCGCCATCGAGCCGCCGTCCATCGCCGAGGGTCACCTCGACGCGGCGGCGGAGCTTCTCGATCCGGTAGTCGCTGGTCCCATCGCTCATCATCCCAAGGAGTCTCGGCTGCCGATGACAGAAACTCAAGCTGTTGCCAACCAGTGGCTTGCGCGTCCGCGCCGAATTACGTTCCGTCGGTGCTCGGACGCATTCTCGCCCTGATCGGGCTCCTTGCCGCGAACGCGTTTTTCGTCGCCGCGGAGTTTTCCGTGGTTCGCTCGCGCCGCTCGCGACTCGAGGCGATGGCACGCGGTGGCGACGCCAAGGCCCGTCTGGTGTTGCGCGCTACCACCAATCTGGCGCGGCTGCTGTCGGCGAGTCAGTTCGGCATCACGCTCGCCAGCATCGGCATCGGTGCGCTGGCGGAGGAAACCCTCGCCCATTACTTCGCCGACACGATCGTCCACGTCCCGTGGCTCGTTCGGCTTGGCGCGCGCGCCGGCCTGGGTACCGTCGTCGCCATGGCAGTGGTCACCTACGGCCACGTGGTATTCGGTGAGCTCGCGCCACGCGGGGCGACGATCAACAACCCCGAACAAGTGTCGCGGTGGCTGGTGCCAGGCCTCGTGGCGTTCGCCTGGGTCACGAAGCCCTTCACCTGGCTGCTCAACAGGTCGGCGGAGATCGTGCTCAAGCCGTTCGGCCTGAAGCCGGGTAGTGCCGAGGAGAACGTGCACTCCGCGGACGAGCTCCGCATTCTCGTGGAGCAGAGCCAGGAGGTGGGCGCGCTCGAGCGGCAGGACGCCGCGCTCATCGAGGGCGTGTTCGAGTTCTCCGAGAAGAATGCGCGGGAGGTGATGACCCCGCGCACGACGATCGATGCGCTCGACATCGAGTCGACGCTCGACGAGGCGCTGGCGATGGTGGTGGACACGCAGCGGTCGCGCTATCCGGTGTACGAGGACTCGATCGACAACATCGTGGGGCTCGTGCTGGCGAAGGACTTCATCCCCCTGCTCCGCAACCCGCCGCGGGACTTCACCGTGCAGGGGATCATGCGACCGGTGCACGTGGTGCCCGGATCGCGCGAGGTCGAAGAGGTGCTCGCCGACTTCAAGCGCCTCAAGGAGCACATGGCGGTGGTGCTCGACGAGTACGGCGGCACGGCCGGGATCGTGACGATGGAGGATCTCCTGGAGGAGATCGTTGGCGAGATCCTCGACGAGTACGACGAGCCGGAGCTGTTGAACGCCGCGGAGCCGGGGCACGACGTGCTGATCCCGGGCTCGATGAACATCGGCGAGATGAACGAGCGCTTCGGGCTCGACGTGCCGGACGACGAGTACACCACGATCGGCGGCTACGTCTTCGGTGCGCTCGGGCGGCTCCCGGTGGTCGGCGATCGCGTGACGGCGAGCCACGCGGTGTTCACGGTGAAGGCGATGAGCGGACGGCGGATCGAGATGCTGGCGGTGGATCTGCATTCGATCGGCGATCGGCGCGCGAAGCAGAGGGCAGAGGGGTAGCGATGATGTCGTCCTTCACTGCGCTCAGGACGACAAGCGCTGCGCCTTCGCCGCGATCTGCGCGCACAACAGCACGGCCTCGATCATGCTCGATGCATCCGCGATGCCCTGCCCCGCGATGTCGAGCGCGGTGCCGTGGTCCGGCGACGTGCGCGGAAATGGCAGCCCCAGGGTGACGTTCACGGCTGCGCCGAAGGCGGCCACCTTGATGGCCGTCATGCCGACGTCGTGATAGGGGGCGATCACGGCGTCGAACGCGCCACGCATGGCGCGCACGAACACCGTGTCGGCGGGGAACGGGCCCGCGAGACCGGCCGCGTGGGCGGCGGGGGCGAGGAGCTCGTCGTCTTCACTGCCGAATCGGCCGCCGTCGCCCGCATGCGGATTGAGCGCGCACAGCGCGATGCGCGGCTCGGCGATCCCGAACCAGTCGCGAAGTCCGGCGCGGGTCACCTCGGCGGCCGTCGCGATGGCGCGCGCCGTCAACGCGCTCGGTACGTCGCGGAGCGGCACGTGCGTCGTGGCCAGCACGACCCGCAGCGGGTTCGGCGAGCCAGCGCTCGGACGCGTGGCCGCGAGCATCATCGCCACGCGACACCCCGTCCGTGCCGCCAGCAGCTCCGTATGGCCAGGAAAATCGTACCCGCCGGCGAGCAGCGCACGCTTGTCGAGCGGCGCCGTGACGAGACCCTGCACCGCGCCCGTCTTCGCCAGCTCGATGGCCCGATCG
>JBJMNM010000299.1:0-4515 GCA_045804305.1 Gemmatimonadaceae bacterium
TCACCGACCGCGAGTCCTACCTGATGTCCAGGGCCGACGTCGTGTTCACCGGCGGCTACCGGCTGTGGGAGTCCAAGGCACAGCATCACGGTAACGTCCACTTCTTCGGCTGCGGCGTGGACGTCGCGCACTTCGGCTCCGCGATGTGCGGCACGGTGCAGATCGCGCCCGAGATCGCCCGGCTGGGGCGCCCGGTAATGGGCTACTACGGCGTGATCGACGAGCGCATCGACTACGACCTGCTGCGCACGCTTGCCGAGTCGCTGCCCGATACCGCGCTCGTGATGGTGGGTCCGGTCGTGAAGGTGGATCCGCGCGAGCTGCCCCAGGCGCCGAACATCCACTGGCTCGGCCAGCGCGACTACGCCGAGCTCCCCGCGCACGTGAAGGGCTTCGACGTCTGCCTCATGCCGTTCGCCCTGAACGAGGCGACGGAGTACATCAATCCCACGAAGACGCTGGAGTACATGGCGGCCGGAAAGCCCATCGTCTCGACCGCCATCTACGACGTGGTGCACCACTTCACTCCCGTGGTCGCGGTCGCGCGGTCGCACGGCCAGTTCGTCTCGCAGGTTCGCGATGCCATCGACGCTCCGGACTCGGAGCTGATCGGGCGCGGCCTCGAGCAGGCGCGCGGCAGCTCGTGGGAATGCATCGTCGCCGACATGGCGAAGATCGTCCGGGCGGCGATCGCGGCGCGCGAGCCCGCTGTCGTCCTGAACGAAGTGCATGCCCTCGAGCGGAGCGAAGGGAAGGAGCCGCACGTGCGCAGGTGGGAAGGTGCAGGTCCTTCGGTCGCTTCGGTCCCTCAGGACGACACCGGCACGAGAGCCAGGCGGCACCCCGTCCGTGCGCCAGCGCTGGCCCTGGCGAGCGAGGCACCGGGAACATGAGCGGCGTCTAACGGAGGCGGGAATGAGCCAGGCCCACCAGCGACCGGAGCTCCAGCTCTGGGCCGGGCTGGAGTGCACGCTCAATCGCGTCGGCAGCGCACAGCACGACCAGCTCGCACTCACCGGCCACCACGACCGGCCCGACGATATCGATCGTCTCGCCGCGCTCGGGCTGCGCACGCTCCGCTACCCGATCCTCTGGGAGCGGTTCGCCGGCCGCGCGCCCGACGATGCCGCATGGCGCGACGTGGACGCGCGCATGGAGCGCATGCGTGCCGCCGGCATCGACCCGATCATCGGGCTCGTGCACCACGGCAGCGGCCCGCTGCACACGCACCTGCTCCACGACGACTTCGCCGACGGGCTCGCCGAGTTCGCGCGCACCGTGGCGGAGCGGTACCCATGGGTCACTCGCTTCACGCCGGTGAACGAGCCGCTCACCACCGCGCGCTTCAGCGCGCTGTACGGGCACTGGTACCCGCACGAGCGGAGCGACGCGCTCTGCTGGCGCGCCACGCTCAACCAGATCCGCGCCATTCGTCTGGCGATGGACGCCATTCGCGCCGTCACGCCGGAGGCACAGCTCGTACAGACGGAGGATCTCGGACACACCCACGCCACGCCGGCCCTCGCCTATCAAGCCGAGTTCGAGAACGAGCGGCGCTGGCTGACTTTCGATCTCTTGACCGGACGCGTCGTGCCCGGACACCGCATGTACGATCATGCGCTGTTCCTCGGGCTGCATCCGCACGAGATCGCGCGCGCGGTCGGCGACGGCTGTCCGCCCGACCTCATCGGCATCAATCACTACGTCACGAGCGAGCGCTGGCTCGACGAGCGCCTGGAGCACTATCCGCCGCACACCCACGGCGGCAACCACGCCCATCGGTATGCTGATGTCGAGGCCGTCCGCGTGCTCCCCGACGGCGTGGCCGGCCCGCGCGCACTGCTCCTCGAGACGTGGGAGCGCTATCGGCTCCCCATCGCCGTCACCGAGGCGCACATGGGCTGCTCGCGCGAGCAGCAGCTCCGCTGGCTCCGTGACGTGTGGCAGGCCGCCGGCGACGCACGCGCCTGCGGCGCCGACGTCCGGGCCGTCACCGCATGGGCGGCGTTCGGCACGCGCGACTGGAGCTCGCTCGTCACGCGACTCGACGGCCACTACGAGCCCGGCCTGTTCGACGTGCGCGCCCCCGCGCCGCGCCCCACGGCGCTGGCCGCGATGGCGCGCACGCTCGCCGAGCGCGGCACCCATGACCATCCCGCGCTCGACGCACCAGGCTGGTGGCACCTGCCCGAGCGGATCCTGTATCAGGCCGCGCCGGTGCACGCGCCCGTGCGCATGCATGGCCGCGCCGCGCGTCCCATTCTCGTCACCGGCGCGGCCGGCACGCTCGGCCGGGCGTTCACGAGAATATGCGCCGAGCGCGGTCTCGCGGTGCGCGCGGTCACGCGCGCCGAGCTCGATGTCGCCGTACCGAACGACGTCGCGCGCGTACTGCGCGACACGAACGCGTGGGCGGTAGTGAACGCCGCCGGCTACGTGCGCGTGGACGACGCCGAACATGACCGGGACGGCTGCCGGCGCGGCAACGTGGAGGGCGCGGTCGCGCTCGCCGCCGCCTGCGCGGCGCGCGGGATCCCGCTCGTCACCTTCTCGTCGGACCTCGTGTTCGACGGAAGCAAGTCCGTCCCCTACCTGGAACGAGACGCGCCCGCGCCGCTCGGCGTGTACGGCGCCACCAAGGCCGACGCCGAGTCGCGCGTGCTCTCGATCCTGCCGGAGGCGCTCGTGGTGCGCACCGCGGCGTTCTTCGGGCCGTGGGATGACTGGAACTTCGTCACTCTCGCGCTGCGCTCGATCGCCGACGGCGTCCCCTTCGCCGCGGCGTCGGATCTCGTGGTGTCGCCCACCTACGTGCCCGACCTCGTGCACGCCACGCTCGATCTGCTGATCGACGGAGAGCGGGGCATCTGGCATCTATCCAATCCCGGGGCTGCCACCTGGGCGGATTTTGCGCGCATGGCCGCGCGCGCGGCCGGGCTCGACGCCTCGCTCGTGCACGCGCGGCCGCACGCGGCGCTCGGCCTCACCGCGCGCCGGCCCAGGTACGCGGCGCTCGCCAGCGAGCGTGCCGCGCTCATGTCGTCGCTCGAGCACGCCCTCGCACGCTACGTGCGCTCCCGCCCCTGGGAGAGCGTCGGCGACAACTCACCCACCGCACTCTCGATCGAAAGTCATGGAGCAGATACGTACCTCGGCGCGAGCTGACGGCGGCCGCGGCACCCCGCCCGACAACCCACGCATCGTCATCATCGGCGCGGGCCCCACCGGGCTGGCCGCCGGCTACCGGCTGCGCGAGCTGGGCTACACGAACTTTCTCATGCTCGAGTCGCGCGACAAGGTCGGCGGCCTGGCGTCGAGCGAGACGAGCCCGAACGGCTTCACCTACGACATCGGCGGGCACGTTCTCTTCTCGCATTATGAATATTTCGACAAGCTGTTCGACCGGCTGCTCGGCGACGAGTATCAGCTCCTGGTGCGCGAGAGCTGGGTGTGGATGTGCGAGCGCTTCCTGCCGTATCCCTTCCAGAACAACATCAAGTACCTGCCGAAGGAGATCGTCTACGAGTGCCTGATGGGCCTCATCGAGGCGCAGAAGCAGCCGCTGGATCTCGCGCGCTTCGCCAACTTCGAGGAGCTGATCCTCGGCGTGTTCGGCGCCGGCATCGCGAAGTACTTCATGATGCCGTACAACTTCAAGGTGTGGGCGCATCCGCCCGCGATGATGAACAAGGAGTGGATCGGCGAGCGCGTCTCGGTGGTCGACACGGCCCGCGTGCTCGGCAACGTGGTGCTCGATCGCGACGACGCCGGCTGGGGACCCAACTCCACCTTCAAGTATCCGCGGCACGGCGGCACCGGCGGCCTGTTCGAGCGCATGCGGCCGTACGTGCAGGAGAACCTGCGCCTTGGCGCCAGCGTCTCCGGCGTGGACGTGGACCGGAAGGAGGTGCTGCTGGCCGACGGCCGCCGCGAGCCGTACGACTACCTGATGAGCACGATTCCGCTCGACCGCCTCGTGAAGTGCATCGCCGGCGACGTTGCCGAGCAGGTGCGCTGCCAGGCGGAGCGGCTCCGGCACTCGGGGAGCTTCATCGTGGGCGTCGGCGTGCAGCAGCCGTCGCCGTCGAAGAAGTGCTGGATGTATTTCCCCGAGGACAACGCGCCCTTTTATCGCGTCACCTATCTCTCGAACTATTCGCCGGAGGTCGTGCCCGACTCCTCCCGGCAGTATTCGCTGCTCGCCGAGGTGTCGCACTCGGAGTTCAAGCCGGTGGACCGAAACCGGATCGTCGAGGAGACGATTCAGGGGATGGTGAACACGCGGCTGCTGCGCGAGAGCGACCGGGCGGACGTCGTGGACGCCTACCTGATCGAGCGGGACTACACCTATCCCACGCCCTCGCTCGAGCGCGACGGGGCGCTGCGCGTGCTCCACCCATGGCTCGAGTCGCGCGACATCTACTCTCGCGGCCGGTTCGGCGCGTGGCGGTACGAGGTTGGGAACATGGACCACTCCGTGGCGCAGGGGGTGGAATGGGTGAACCGCATCGTGCA
>JBJMNM010000300.1:0-2459 GCA_045804305.1 Gemmatimonadaceae bacterium
CCGCCGCTCGCGCGCGCGTCACGGTCGGGCGCGTGTAGCGGCTCCGGAATCGAGTCGAGCGCGCGGCCTCACTATCGTCCTCCGCTAGGCTCTCCGCCTCGTCGTCCGCTTCGTCATCCTGCTCGTCGTCCTGCTCGGATTCGAGCGTGGCGATCTCTGAGACCAGCTGGCCCCAATCAATGCGGTTGTCCGGCATGATTCCCTCCTCTGGGTCCGGTATCGTGGTTGACGGTCACCGCTGTGGCGTCGGCGGACAGCGGTTCGAACAGCTCGGGATGCGCACGTGCGAGCGGCAGCACGAGCGCGGCGAACGCCGACGCGTCCGGAACGAAGGTGCCCGGGGCGCCGCGCCCGCCGCAGCGGCTGCACCGGCCGTCCGCGCCCCAGCACTCGCACGCGCCCAGCGCGCCGGAGACGAACGTGTTGCGGTCGGCCAGGTGCTGCATGAGCCGCTGGATGTGCGCGACCTGCTGCATCGCGGCGCGGCGGCGGCGCGCCCGCCGCATCGCCCGATCCTCGACGTCGTCGTCCCGAAGCGCCGACGCGAGAAGCTGGGCGAACCCTTGCACGGTGGGATCGTCGGGACGGCCCGTCATCGCGGCGATCATGCTGGTGAGCTGCGCGGTATCCATTTGCCTTCACCAGCTCAGTTCGGCGTCGAGCTCGGCGAGGCCCGAGCGGAGCAGCCACGCGCCCGCGCTGTCGTCGCGCGCGTCGCGGGGACGCTCCTCGTTCCGCAGGCGCGCGAGCAGCGCGCGCGCCCGCGCTTCCGGATTCATGACGTCCCACGCGTAGTCCCCTTCGCCGTCGCGCAGGTACTCGTCGTGTCCGGCCTCGGCATACATCTCTGCCTGCTCGCTCGCCTGTGACGTCAGCACGTTGAGCATGTTGAGAAAGGCCCCGCGCGCCGCGCTGGTGTCGTCGACCGCCACTGCCTGCCGGCCAACCGGACCAGCGACGAGCGACGCGACCGCCTGCAGCACGCGCGGATTCTGAATCGCCCAGAGCAGCTGCGCGGCGGGATTGGTCGTGGGCGCGGGTGCGGACGGCCGGGGTGCCGAGGACGCGGAAGGTGCCGGGACCGCCGACGTCGCGGTGCTTGCTGGGCCCGGTGACGGCGTGGCCGGCGGCGCCGTGGCCGGTGCTGGCGTCGCCACCGATGCCACCGGTGACGGGGCGATCGGTGGCGAGGGCGCGGTGTACACCGCTCGTGGTGGTGGCCTACGAGTCGGACGCGCCGCTGCCTGCTGCCCCCCGCCGGACGTCGCCAGCGACGCGGCACCGCCGGCGACGCCGCCGATCAGCGCGCCCCATGGACCGGCCGCCGCGCCCGTGGTCGCTCCCTGAATGACGCCGGGGAGCGCCCGTTGAGCGCCAGCGCCGATCGTGCGCAGCACGTCGTCGAAGCTCTCCCGCTCGCTCTCGCTGAGTCCCGCGAGCTGCTCCTCCAGCCGTTCGCTCAGCTCGTGCTCGGTGAGTCCCGCCGCCGCATCGTCGACGATCAGTGATAGGGTATCGCGTGAGTACACGGCCTCCTCCCTGCGTTCGCGTCGCGCGAGTCAACAACTGCGCGCGGCGACGTTTCGGATCGATCCCAGCACGGCTCCAACGTTTGGGTCCCGTGTGAGCAGCCTCAGCTCGAACAGATCGAGTCCCTGCTCGTCGATCTCGAGCACCTTCACCTGCGGCATCGCGGCCGCCGCCGCTCGATACGTGTGCGCCACGCCCGCCGCGGCAACCGGCACGATCACGACATCGGGTTGTGCGCTCGCGATCGCCAACAACGCATCTGATGCGGCGACACAGCTGCCGACCAGCATCATGTCCGGTGCGGCAGCGATCGCCCGCGCAACGATCTCGTGGATCAGTGGAGGTAGCTCGGATAGCATGACACGGATCGGCATCGGCGGCTCGCCTTCGACCATGCGGCCAGAGTAGGATGCGGCGCCACCGACGACAATGGATCGCGGGATTCGAAAGGGATTGGGCGAGGTGCGCGCATCGCGCGATACATCGCGCATGGATCCACGACTCACGATCCATGATCCGCGCTGCGAGATCCGTAGTTGTGCACGACAGCCAGTGATGACAGCCAGTGATGACAGCCAGTGGCGAGCGGTGCGCGCATGAGAGTGCTCTCATGTCCACGGCCGTGATAAAACGGCGGTTGCGCCTCGTCTCCGGGCATGCTACGATGACCTCGGCTGCAACGCGGGGTGCGCCGCGTCGGGCCCACGACTCTCGCGCACGGCACGTCCTGATGTATGAAGCGTGATCTCGGCCCGATGGTTGAAGCACCCCCCGCCTCCTTTCAGTCGCCAACGCGCGACTCTCCGCCTCGTGCGCCGACCCGCCTCGCCCTCGTCACGTCGGTGCGTCTGCTGCAGGATGGCCTCACCCGCCTGCTTCGCGATCAGGATCCCTCCTTCAGCGTCGATGCGGTCTGTCCCGACGCGACA
>JBJMNM010000301.1:0-4901 GCA_045804305.1 Gemmatimonadaceae bacterium
CGAACGGCATGGCGGGCCACCGGGCGTCCGACAGCCACATGGAGCGATCCGCTGGATGTCGGAGCAGTGCCACGCTCTTGCTCCTGACCTTGCGACCAGCGCACCGATCGCGGTCTTCCGTGACGCCGTTCGCTGGGCGTTCGAGCCCGCCGCGGCTAGCGGGAAGCTCTGACCACGAAGTCGTCGAACTCGCTCATGCTGTCCGTCTTGCTCCACAATCCGACCTTGCCCGTCACCGACGCTGGCAGCGTGTAGTCGAGCAGCTTGCGTCCGTCGAGCCAGCCCTCGAGCTGCGTGCCCTTCACGACGATCTTCATGTCGTGCCAGGTATTCATGGCGATCGGCACGTTCTCCACGCCCTTCTTGACGAAGCTCCGCTTCCCCTGCTCGAACTTCCAGAGCACGAGATTGTCCTCCGTGCCGTTGAACCGCACGGTCAGATAGTCGCCGTTCGGTTTCACGTTGAAGAGGATTCCGGCGCACTTGTCCAGCGTCCCGCCCACCAGCTTGAACCGCATCGAGATCTCGCCGTTCTGAAAGTCGTCGACGTCCTTCGCGACGGCGATCGGGAAGTAGGCGAACGCCTTCACGTTGTCGATGAACTCCTCGTGCCGAGAGCCGTAGATGGCGCGCGCCTTGTCGGCGAGCCCGTTGGCCGGCTGGCCGCGCTTCCACTCGCGACCGTCGACCAGCACGACCGTGCGCCCGGAGTCGACAGCCACGACCCAGTTGCCGACGAGCGGAAGGAACCGCGTCGGCTCCGCGCCGGCGCGATCGCCCGCCACGGCGATGCGCATTGGAGACTGGGCACGCACAGCCGGCGCGAGGGCAATCACGGCGGCAACAGTGACGACGGCGCGGGACAGCGAGGCGAGGGACATCAGAGGGAGAATGCGCGGGTGAGAGGCGGGCGTCGAAGCGCCCACCACATGAGAAGCACGAGCATCGGCCAGGCGACAAAAAAGATGTACGGTTGCACGCCGGCCCGCAGCACCAGTGGATAGCCGGGATAGGGCGGAGCGGCTGCGCGTGGCGCTGCGACGCCGGCGAGCTCGTAGATGGTCTCGAGCACGATCGGGCCGGTCGTCGACCGCGTCATGGCCCGCCGAGGCCCCACGGAATACCACACCTCGCCGTAGTGCGGATCGGCCGCGAAGAGCCCCGTGCCGCCCGCCGACACATTGCGCACCGAGACCCCATCGCGGGTTCGCTGGAGCTTCCTGAGCACGGAGCGCTCGAGATCCGCGAGCCGCGGATCCTCCGGCGCGAGGTGCACCTCCACGTCGATCGGCAAGGCAATCGAGCGAAGCGCGCGCTCGTCAGCGGGCGAGAAGGAGTTGCGTCGATCCTCACTCAGGTCCACGCTCGCGCGAGCGCGTGCGGCGATCGGCAGAACGACCGCCGTTGCCAAAAGCAGCACGAGCGCGCGCGCGGCGAGCCGCTTCCGCGGCTCCGGCGCACGCAGCGCGATCGCCGCCACGCCAACGAAGAACGCGGTCGCCACCGCGGTGACGCCGAAGACCGACGCCGAGAGCTCGCCGCGCTCGAATACCCGCAGCGCCGCCTCGGGTGTGAACCGCGCCAATCGCTGCGCCACGCCACCATTCACGGCGCCCATGAAATCGAGCGCCCAGGAGGCGAGCGTGGCCCCCAGCGCGACGATTGCGGCCGTGCTGGCGCTCTCGGTGAGCGCGGCCGCGGCGAGCGCGAGCGCGCCGGTGAAAAGCGCGCGCAGCAGATGGCCGGCGAGCACCACCGCCACCTCTCGAGCAGCGAGATGCCCACCCCGTGTTCCCCAGAGCGCCAACGCGATCAGTCCCGGCAGCAGCGCCACGAGCCATGCGAGCAGGACGACACACAGCTTCACGACCGTGATCGTGACCGGGCGCACGCCGGCCTGCAGCAGCAATGCGAGCCCGCCATTCTCCTTCTCCGCCGCGAGCAGCCTGATGGCGACGAACGGCAGCAACAGCGTGGCCGCGATGCCGTAGGCGCCGAACACCGGCACGACGAACCCGTCCAGTGGGCTCAGTCCCTGCGAGAGGGCCGCCGGACCGCCGGCCGAGCCGCTCGCTTCGGCATACGATTCCACGGCTGTCATGTACGCATGGCCCACGAGAGGGCCGAGCGCGAGGAGCAGCAGCCAGTAGGCGCGGGCCGTGGCGAGCTCCCGCACCTCCTTGCGCCACAGGAGCCGCAAAGTATCAGGTGAGGGCAAGAAACAGCTCCTCGACACTTCCGGCAGACAGACCGGCGGCAGCGCGGAGCTCGTCGAGCGTGCCCTCCGCCACGATGCGCCCGTCGTCGAGCAGCGCGAGGCGATCGCACACGCGTGGCGCATCGGCCAGTTGATGCAGCGACAGCACGACCGTGCGTCCTCGCCGCGCCTCGGTGCGCAACAGCTCGGCGACGTCGCGCAGCTGGCGGAGGTCGAGCCCATCGAACGGCTCGTCGAGCAGCAGAACCGGCTGCGCGGCGAGCAGCGCCAGCGCGATGAGCAGTCGCTTGCGCTCTCCCTTCGAGAGCTCGCGGACGGTGCGCGCGAGCAGCCCATCGAGCGAGAGCGCGCGGACTCGATCGCGGGCTTCTGCTTCGGTACGCCCAGCAAGCGAGCGCCAGGTGGCCATCACCGCATGCACGCGATGCTCCGCCCATGGCGAGATGCCATCCGGCATGAAGAACACGACTTCGCGTCGCGATTCGCCATCGACGACGTGAGCTTTCCACGCCAGCTCCCCACTCTCTGCGCGCACGAGCCCCGCCGCACAGGCGAGCAGCGTGCTCTTGCCGGAGCCGTTGGGTCCGATGATGCCCAGCACCTCGCCCGGGCGCGCCGTGAAGCCGGCGCCGCGGAGTGCCTGGGTTGGACCGAACTGCTTGGAGATCGCGGTAGCGACGAGCATGAGCGGGTGAGGGGGACGAACGGATTGGTTGCCGCGGAATGAAGCGCGGCACTGCAACGCGTTGCAGTGCCGCCCCTCGTCACGAAGGTGCCCAAGTATCGCGATGCCCTTCGCACCAGCGATCAGCGAAGGCTTGTTGCTTGACAGCTTGCAGCTGATGGCCTCTTCTGCACTGGCTTCCGGGCTTACCGCCTACGGCTCAAAGGAAGCTCGAAGCTAGAACAGCGCAACCTGCTCGGAAGGAACCGCCGGCGGTGCGTAGCCGAAGTGCCGGTACGCCATCGGCGTCGCCACGCGCCCGCGCGGCGTACGCTGCAGGAACCCCTGCTGCACCAGAAATGGCTCGTACACCTCCTCGAGCGTGCTCGCATCCTCGCCGATCGCCGCCGAGATCGTCGCCACGCCGACCGGACCTCCATCGAATTTTTCGATGATCGCCTTCAGGATGCGCGCGTCCATGTCGTCGAGCCCGAACTGGTCCACGTCGAGCATCGCGAGGGCCGCCCGTGCCACATCCTCGGTGATCACGCCGTCGGCACGCACCTGCGCGTAGTCCCTCACGCGGCGCAGCAGCCGGTTCGCGACGCGCGGCGTGCCCCGGGAGCGGCGGGCAATCTCGCGTGCGCCCTGCGTCTGGATCTCCACCTTGAGCACATCGGCGGTACGATGCACGATCAGCTCGAGATCCTCCGGCGAGTAGTAGTTGAGCCGCTGCTCGATCCCGAACCGCGCGCGCATCGGCGGCGTGAGCATGCCGAATCGCGTCGTCGCGCCGATGAGCGTGAAGCGCTCGATCGGCATCGTGATCGTCTGCGCCTTGGGCCCCTCGCTCAGGCGGATGTCGATCCGGTAGTCCTCCATCGCCGGATAGAGGAACTCCTCGATCACCGGACGCAGCCGGTGGATCTCGTCAATGAAGAGGATGTCGCCGGCACGAAGGTTCGTGAGAGTGCCAACGAGGTCGCCCGGCTTTTCCAACGCGGGCCCTGAGGTCGTGCGGATGTTGACGCGCAGCTCGCGCGCGATGAGCTCCGCGAGCGTCGTCTTCCCCAGACCGGGTGGGCCGTAGAAGATGGCGTGGTCCAGCGGCTCGGCGCGCGCGAGCGCGGCATCGATGGCGAGACGAAGGTTGTCCTTCACCTTCTGCTGGCCGATGAACTCCTCGAGACGCTGCGGGCGCAGCGACAGCTCGACGACGGACTCATCGGAGTCGGAAATGACTTCCGGTGTGGTGATCTCGGCGCGGGTCATTGGGCTACACACTACCTGTGAATCAGGGAACGGCCAAGCGGCTTGGTGCTTATCATTATAACCGAATATACCCCGAAAACGAGCCGATTTTCTTGGTGCGAACGGTCGGTCCTTGAGTTCTGTGCCAGGTTCACACAGATTCGTTGCCTAAGCGAGCCCTACCATACACTCGACGTCAGGATATGAACCGCTGCGTGGCGATCCATACGAATGGTACGAGCGAGGTGCTGGACGTACAGCCTCGCGTGCATCAGGAGCTTCGTGGGCTCGGCTACCGGCGCTTCGTCGTCCGGACGGCGGACGGTCGAGCCTTGAGCTCAGCGGTGTATGCGCGTCGCACGCCGTCGGCGTGGCAGTGCGTCGACGCGGCCCGGAAGCTCTGGGGGCTGTCCTCCGCAGTCAACGTGTTCGACGAGCACGGTGAGCTGATCCCGGATGTGTCCACCCCCAGTGCCGGCACGGCGGTAGTGGTCGCGACCCCGGAGCGACATCGGTCCACGGGGGACCGCCAGGTGCCCCTCGCGCGGTCTACGGATGACCGGAAGGAGAGCGCCATCACGCCGGCCATGCTGGCGGACCTTCGTCGCGCGGCGCACGAGATCAGGATCAACCTGGGCGACTGGCTCTACGGCGGCGGCGACGGGAGCGAGCAGCGCGCGTTCGCCGATCGGCTGGACGCCCACGTTCGCGCGTTGGCCGCCTGTCTGCGCACTGACGACTAGCTTCCCGCGGCGCTAGGTCAGCGGC
>JBJMNM010000302.1:0-9539 GCA_045804305.1 Gemmatimonadaceae bacterium
CGGCAAGCTGCTGGCGACGCTCGCGCGCCGTCCGCTGCGCGAGGGGGATTTCGGGGACGATCCGAGCGCCCGTTCGGCCTCGGATTCGGGCCGCCGCAGCATCACCTGGTACCCGGGCGGCGGCGTCGCCTTTCTGATGCAGGATCCGGCGCCGAGGCGTGGGCGTGGAGCAGCGGCTCGCGCGGACAGCGCGGCCGACGCGACCGCCGGGAGCGACAGCACGCGTGGTCCGCGTCGCAAGGACCGCCTCTACGTGTGGACCGCCCCGTTCGACTCGGCCAGCGCGAAGCCGATCGTGGAGAGCGACAATCGCATGGCCGGCGTCGTCTTCACGACCGACGGAAAATGGGCGGTGCTCAGCGAGAGCGCGAATGGCGTGGCGCACACGTACGCCGTGTCGCTCGCCGATCCGAGCTCGAAGAAGACGATCTACCGCGCGCGAGGCGCGCAGGTCGGGTTCAACACCGGCGGTTTCGGCGGCGGCAACAATCCGCGCGGTGGCCCGGACGACAACGAGTTCTACGCGAATCCGGGAATCGTCGTGCTGCGGCAGGTGAACGGAGCGCCGCGCGCACTCGTCAGCTCGGACGGCGCGAGCGTCTTCCTCGAGGGCACGCGCTACGACCGCAATCCACAGACGACTTCGCCGCGGATGTTCGTCGACAAGGTCGATCTCGCCACCGGCACCAAGACGCGCCTGTTCGAGAGCGACACGGCCGTGTACGAGAGCGGGCCGATTCCGGTGGACGCCGACTTCGCGCGCTTCGTCGTGACGCGCGAGACGGAAACGCAGGTGCCGGATCAGTTCCTCCGCGATCGCGCGAGCGGGCAGCTCAAGCGGCTGACGGAGAACAAGGACGTGACGGCCGAGGTGACGCGGCTGACGCGGAAGCTCATCCAGGTGACGCGCGCCGACGGCTACAAGTTCTGGACGACCGTCACGCTGCCGCCCGGCTACCGGGAGGGCACGCGTCTGCCCGCCATGTTCTGGTTCTACCCGTACGAGTACACCGATCAGGAGTCGTACGATCGTACACGCCGCACCTTCAACAAGCACAAGTTCCCGACGACCGGTCCGCGCTCCATGGAGATCATGGCGACGCAGGGCTACGCGGTGGTGCAGCCCGACGCGCCGATCGTGGGCAGCGCGGGACGGATGAACGACAACTACATCAACGACCTCCGCAACAACCTCGCGGCGGTGATCGACGAGCTGGATCAGCGCGGCATCATCGACCGGCAGCGGCTGGGCATCGGCGGACACTCGTACGGCGCGTTCGGCACGGTCAACGCGATGGTGAGCACGCCGTTCTTCAAGGCCGGCATCGCCGGCGACGGGAACTACAACCGCACGCTCACGCCGACAGGGTTCCAGAGCGAGCGTCGCGATCTGTGGGAGGCTCGCGACACGTATCTCCAGATGTCGCCGTTGCTCAACGCCGACAAGCTCCAGGGCGCGCTGCTGATGTATCACTCGCTCGAGGACCAGAACACCGGGACCGATCCTCAGAACTCCATTCGTCTCTTCCACGCGCTGCGCGGCATGGGGAAGACGGCGTCGCTGTACATGTACCCGTACGAGGATCACGGGCCGCTCATCCAGGAGACGCTGCTCGACCAGTGGGGCCGCTGGGTGGCGTGGCTGGACCTCTACGTGAAGAACGCGGGCAAGACGACGGTCCCTGCGCCCGGCAAGGTAGCGGCGGCGGAGCTGGTGCCCTGAAAAGCAGCGACAGGGTGCATGGACCTTGCACCAGTGCCTCGCAGAGGCCACACTGAGGCTCCGACACCGCACGCGAGAGAGACCCACCGTGAAAGTCATCATTCCGCTGGCCGGGAAGGGAACGCGGCTTCGGCCGCACACGCATCTGGTTCCCAAGCCGATGCTCAAGATCGCCGGCAAGCCGGTGATGGCGTACATCCTGGATGACCTGGTAAAGCTGGGCACGGTGACCGAGGTCATCTACGTCACGGGCCACCTCAAGGAGAAGGTCGAGGACTACGCCCGCACGCAGTTTCCCTCGCTGCCCGCCAGGTTCGTCGAGCAGAAGGTGCAGGACGGGACGGCCGGCGCGGTGAAGCTCGCGCAGCCGTTCATCAAGGGCGAGGACGTGCTGATCATCTTCGTCGACACGATCTTCGAGACCGACCTGACGCAGATCCGGAAGACCGACGCCGACGGGATCATCTGGGTGAAGGAGGTCGAGGACTACCAGCGCTTCGGCGTGGTGGTCACCGACAAGGACGGCAACATGACGAAGATCGTCGAGAAGCCGTCGACGCCGATCTCCAAGCGCGCGAACATCGGGCTGTACTACGTCAAGAACTCGCCGCTGCTGTTCGAGGGGATCGACTACACGCTCACCCAGCCCCAGCACAAGGGCGAGTACTACCTCACCGACGCCTTCCAGTACATGATCGACAAGGGCGCGAAGCTCAAGGTGATCGACGTGGAGGGCTGGTACGACGCGGGCAAGCTCGACACGCTGCTGGAGACGAACAGCACGGTGCTCTCCAGGCTGGGCGGCGCGCGGCGGCCGAAGTCGGTGCCGGCGGGCGTCACGATTCACGACCCGGTCTACATCGAGGACGATGTGACGCTGTCCAACTCGACCATCGGACCGAATGTTTCCATCGGCGCCGGGAGCCGGATCGACGGATCCCGGCTGAGCGACACGATCGTCGGCAAGAAGGCGAACGTGAAGGGATCGACGCTCAGCAACTCGCTCGTGGGCGACGAGGTGACGATCGAAGGCCTCAAGGGCGAGCTCACCGTGTCGGACCATTCGGAGATCCGCGCCGGGCGTTGAGCGCGTCGCCAAGACATATCAGTATTCGATGGCTCGCAGTCGTGTTGGAGGCAGCATGAAACGCAGATTGCTGCTATTCGTCGGCCTTGGGTTGTTCCTGGTTGAGCGCCCCGCAGCGGCGCAAGCCGGCAGTGATCGGGAATCCCTGGAAGTTGCGGTTGCTCGTCTAGTGCGCGAGTCGCTTCCGAAGGGCCGCTTCGCACTCTTGCGGCCTCGCGAAGCGGCGCAGGCGCGGACTCCTGCGCACACCAGGGCTCTGTTGGATGCGTTCGACGGCCGGGATGTGATCGACGCCGTCCCCGAGTCGGTGGTGAGGTGTGGCGATCCGGCTGGTGGTTGCCACCTTGAAGGTGTGGATGGGACGATATCCATCCGGGTCGATAGTGTCGCGGGTGACGAAGCCGAAGTGGATGTGCTCCTGGAAAGAGCGGAGAGGTCATCTCCCCGCATTTCCTACGTCGGAACCACCTGGAGCGCTTCACGCGTCGGCGGTGTCTGGAAGATCGGCGCGGCCAAATGGGTTCGAAGATCCTGAGGGTGCGTCCCCGCGCCTCGCTCAGGCCATCTCCGCGGCGGCCATCACCACGGTGAGCGCACGCGCCACACCGAGCGTCCCATCGGTGTTGTCGTACCACTCGGCGGGCGTGTGCACGCCGCCGCCCCGCCCGCCCGCGCCGATCGCGATGGCCGGCACGCCGAGGCTGATCGGCACGTTCGCGTCGGTCGATGCGGTAACGAGCTCCGGTGTGCGGCCAATGGCATAGGTGGCCGCCGCCGCGGCCCGCACGAGTGGGTGCTCGCGCGGGAGCTCGCCGCAGGGGCGGTGACCGATGGTCGTGAGCGTGAAGGTGAGCGGCGAGGTGCCCGGCGAGCGCCGCACGTTCTCCTCGCGCGCCGCGGCACGCATGCACTGCTGGATCTCGGCGGCGCAGTCGTCGAGGGTAGAGCTGCACGCCGAGCGAAGATCGATCTCCAGCCACGCCTCCTCGGGGATCGCGTTCACGCTGATGCCGCCGCCGATGCGGCACACCGACAGCGTGGTGCGCGGCACGCGTGGCAGCGCGAGCGACGCCAGCTTTGCGGCGCCGGCGCCGGCGGCGTGGACAGGGTTCGGCACACCGAACGACGCCCAGCTATGTCCGCCGGCGCCCTGAAAAGTCACGCGATAGCGCCGAGCGCCCAGCGCGCGATGCACGATGCGGTCGTCGCCGGCGCCGTCGAGCGCGATGCACGCCGCTGGTGTTCGCTCGAGGTGGGCGAACAGGTGCTTCGCGCCGCGCAGGTCGCCGGCTCCCTCTTCGCCGACGGTCGCGGCGAAGAGGATCGGCCGCCGCGTTCGCAGGCTCGTCCCGTCGATCGTCTCGGCGAGGGCGAGCATGGCGGCGAGCCCACGCGAGTTGTCGACGATGCCCGGGCCGGCGAGCTGCCGCCCGTCGCGCGCGACGGCGACGGTCGTGTCGATCGGGAACACCGTGTCGAGGTGCGCGCACACGAGCACGGGCGCATCGTTCGAGACGCCACGCCGCTGACCCGTCACGTTGCCCACGTCATCGGTGCGGACGTCGTGCAGCCCCAGCGCACGAAAGCGTGCCGCCACCGATGCACCGCGCGCCTCCTCGGCGCCCGTGGGCGCGGGGATCTCCGAGAGCGCGATCTGCGTACCGACCACGCGCTCGTCGGCGGCGGCGAGTTGGGCACGGGCTGGAGCGAGACGCTCGAACAGCTCGGGCACGCCGATCGCCCGCGAGTAGCCGGGCCGGCCAAGCGACGAGTCGCGGGAAGGGGCATGCATGCGCTATCTATGGCGGTCAGATGGTGTCCAACGCAAGCTCTTCCGTCGGCGCCGGCCTGGGTCGTCCCAACTCGCACTCCTTCGATGACCGATCCGACAGCTCCCAAGCTGGGACGAAATGTGTACGCGCTGGCCGCGGTGAGCTTCCTGACCGACGTGTCGAGCGAGATGATCTACCCCCTGCTGCCGGTGTTTCTCACCGCCGTGCTCGGGGCCAACGCGAGCTTCATCGGCGCCATCGAGGGAGCCGCGGAGACGACGGCGTCGCTGCTCAAGCTGGCGAGTGGGTGGTGGTCGGACCGCGTGCGAAAGCGAAAGCCGCTCGTGGTGCTGGGCTACGGCATCGCCACGTTCATGCGTCCGCTCGTGGCGATCGCGCAATCGGCCACGCAGGTGCTCCTCATCCGCGTGGCCGATCGAGTTGGCAAGGGCATCCGCAACGCGCCGCGCGATGCACTGTTGGCCGAGTCGGTGGACCCGAGCATCCGCGGCAAGGCGTACGGCTTTCATCGCGCCGCGGATCACGCGGGCGGCGTGCTGGGTCCGCTGATCGCCTTCGCGGTGCTCACCTGGCGCATCGCCGAGATCCGTACGGTGTTCTGGCTGGCGGCCATCCCCGGGCTGCTTTCATTCATCGTGCTGGTGGTCTTCGTGCGGGAGATTCCACGACCGGCCGAGAAGCCGGCCGGCACCGGGCCTGACCTGACGGTTCCGCTCGGCGCGCGCTTCTGGAAGGTGATGCTCGTGATCTTCGTGTTCACGCTCGGCAACTCGACGGACGCGTTCCTGCTGCTGCGCGCGAGTCAACTCGGTGTGCCGATCGCATTGGCTCCGATCCTCTGGGCGGCGCTGCACGTGGTGAAATCGCTCTCCAGCACGCCGGGCGGCGCGCTGTCGGACCGCATCGGGCGCCGGCCGACGTTGATCGCCGGGTGGCTGCTCTACGCGGCGGTGTACTTCGGGTTCGCCCGGGCCGCAGTCGCGTGGCAGGCCTGGGCGCTTTTTCTGGTGTACGGGGCATTCTTCGGGCTGACGGAGGGCACCGAGCGGGCGTTGATCGCCGACCTCGTGATCCCCGAGCGGCGCGGCACGGCGTTCGGGTGGTACAACCTGGCGATCGGGCTCGGCGCGCTGCCGGCGTCGCTGCTGTTCGGCTACGTGTGGGATCACGCCGGCGCGCCGGCGGCATTCGTCATGGGGGCGTCGCTGGCGCTGGCGGCGGCGGTCGGGATGATGGTGGTCGCGCCGCGCACGACGGTGGCGTCATGAGAACCGGATTCGCGGCGGGAGTGCGCGGCATCGGGAGCCTGCTGTGGGCGACGATCTACAAGTTCTTCAGCGATGACTGCTCCACGATGGCGGCGTCGCTGTCGTTCTACACGTTCTTCTCCCTTCCGGCCTTGTTGTCGCTCCTGCTCACGCTCGCCGGCCGGTTCATGGACCCGACGCAGCTTCAGGTGGCGATCATCGCGCAGGTGGCGTCGCTGATCGGCGAGGCCGGTGCCGGGCAGGTGCGCGTCATCATCGCCCACGCGCGCCAGGGCGACGGGACCGCATCGCTCGGCACGCTGCTCAGCATCCTGGCGCTCGCCTTCGGCGCCACGGCGTCGTTCGCCCAGCTACAGAACGCGCTCAACCGCATCTGGCGGGTGAAGCCCGATCCACGCCGCAACCAGCTCAAGATCTTCCTGGTGAAGCGGATCTTCTCGTTCGGGATCGTGGTGACGCTGACCTTCCTGCTGCTCGTCTCGCTCGCGCTGAGCACGGCACTCAATGCGGTCGCGTCGCGCCTGGCGGGCGGTACCGGCTCCATGGCCGCGCTCCTCGAGGTGGCGACGACGGTGGGCGGGTTCGTGTTGATCGCCGCGCTGTTCGCCGTGATGTACCGCTACCTGCCGGATGCGCGGATCGCCTGGCGCGACGTGCGCGCGGGCGCGATCGGGAGCGCGCTGCTGTTCGTGCTGGGCAAGGCGGTGATCGGCTACTACCTGGGGAACGCGGATCCCGGCAAGGCCTACGGCGCCGCCGGCTCGCTCGCCGTGGTGCTGATCTGGGTCTACTACACGTCCATGGTCCTCCTGCTCGGCGCCGAATTCACGGAGCTGTGGGCGGAGCGGTATGGGCGAGGGATCGAGCCCGAGCGGGGCGCGATCGCGTACGTGGAGGAGGAGCGCAAGGTGCAGACGGGGTAGCGCGCTGTCATCCCGCCAGGAGCGACACTCCTACCCTGTCATCCCGCAGGAGCGAAGCGACTGTCGGGATCTACTATCCCTGCGTATTGACTTGCCATTGCGAAACGAAGGCAGATCCCGACACTCGCTCGCTGCGCTCGCTCCCGCAGGATGACGGCAACAGCAGCATCAACAGCAGCGGCTGCCCGGTCGATCGTACCGCCGCGCGAGAGCCTCCCGCGCGAACTGCTCGCGGGTGAGCGGCGTGGCGTCGACGTGCGCGCGCCGGACGTGCGCGAGATAGCGCTCGTAGTCCGGCGCGCCGATCACGCGCCGGACCACCCGCGCTACGCGGGCGAGCAGCTCAGCGAGCCGCTGCACCGGCTGGCGGACGCGCGATCGTCCGCTCGAAGAGGTCGAAGATCCGCGTGTACTCGTCGGTCCAGCTCGACGGACGCACGAACGCGTGATCCTCCACCGGGTAGGACGCGAGCGTCCAATCCGTCTTGCCCAGCTCGATCAGCCGCTGCTCGAGCCGCACGATGTCCTGGTAGTTCACGTTGACGTCGACCATGCCGTGCGCCATGAGGAGCGGACTTCTCAGTCCGCTCGCGAAATAAATTGGCGACGACCGCCGATACGCCAGCGTGTCGTCCTGCGGCCGATTCAGGATGGCCGACGTGTAGCTTTCGTTGTAGTGCGCCCAATCGGTGACGGAGCGCAACGCCGCGCCCGCGCCGAAGTAGTCCTGCGCGGTGAACAGTGCCATGAGCGTGATGAAGCCGCCGTAGCTGCCGCCGTAGACACCCACGCGTGAGCCGGGAATGCCGTGGTTCTTCGCCAGCCACCTGGAGGCGTCCACCTGGTCCTGGAGATCGCGCCCGCCCATCCACCGATAGATGGCGGTCCGCCAATCGCGGCCGTAGCCGGCCGAGGCGCGATAATCCAGGTCGAGCACCACATACCCGTGCTTCGCGAGGAACTGATTGAACATGTACTCGCGTGGATACTGCGACCAGAAGTTGCCGACGTTGTGCAGGTAGCCGGCGCCGTGCACGAAGATCACCGCGGCGCCGTTCGGCTGCGCGCCCATGTCAGTGGGCGTGTAGATGTGCGCGGGGACGCTCACGCCATCAGACGCGGGAATGTCCACGATCCTGGGAGCAAGCCACGTCATGCCATTGAAGTCCGCGCTCGGCGAGGTCGTGAGCCTCACCTGTTCCGCGCCCGGGCGGTTCGCGACGAGGTAGAGATCCGGCGGGCGATTCACGAACGAGTAGACGTCGGCGAGCCAGCGGCCGTCGGGTGACGCGACCGCCGCATGCCCGCCCGAGGCGGTCGTGATGCGCGTGCGCGCGCCGCCGCGCACCGGCATGCGGTACTGCTGCTGCTCGTACGGCGACGGCTCGTTGGTGGTGAGGAAGAATTCGCGCTTGTCGGGGGAGAGCTCCACGTCGAGCACCTCCCACTTTCCCTGCGTGAGCGGCTGCACGTCGCCGCCGGTCGCGGCGGCCGAATAGAGCTGCGCGTAGCCCGTCGCTTCCGAGACGTACCACAGACGCTGACCGTTGTCGTACCAGCCGGCGCACGACGAGCATGGGCCACCCACCCACGCGCTGTCGCGCAGCGTCTCCACGGTCGTGAAGGCGGCGGTGTCCGAACGCACGAGCGTGAGGAGCCGCGACTTGCGATTGGACGGGAACGCGAACAACGCGGCGCGCGAACCGTCGTCGTTCCAGCCGGCCACGGCCACGTTGCCAGTCGCCGTGCTGTCGGCGCCGAACACCTTGAGCGGTGTGGCCTTGCCCGACGGGAGCGACACCCACAGCACGCGCTGCCTGGCAGTCGCGTCGCCAACCTTGGTGCGGGTCTTCAGGTTCTCCACGTAGCCGCTCGACGTGACGAACTGCGGCACCTCCGCCTGACGCTGGGCCGCCGCGGGCTGTCCGATGACGACGAGCGCCGCACGCCCGTTCGGCGCGACATCGATGCCCGCGACCCGTTCGGTCGCGGTCAGATAAATCGTCTGCAGCCCCGCGGCCTCTCTCGCCTTCCGGTCGTCGCGCGCGGCGCTGTCGAGCGCGGCGCGGTCGCGCACCGCCTCGAACAGGTCGCGCTGCTGCTGCTCGAGCCGCCCGCGCTGGCCCAACGCCTTCGCCGAATCCATCGGCGCGGGACCGGTGCGGATGTCGGTGAGCTGGCGCGTGGCGCCGTCGGCGAGCGAGAGCGCGTACGCATTATTCTCGCGCACGAAGTACACGGTGCGGCCGTCGCTCGAGAAATCGGGGCGCGACTCCGCGGCCACGGTCTGGGTGAGCCGTCGCGCACTCCCGTCGCGCAGCGAGACGAGATAGATGTCGCCGTTCGCCTCGACGACACGCGAGCGGCCGTCGGGTGACCGCTTTCCATCCGTCGCGTAGGGCGCCGCGGAGTCAGCCTGGGCGTTCGTGAGACGTTCGGGCTGTGCGCCCGCCTCGGCGCGCACGCGGTAGGGGCGCAGCGGCTCGCGCCAATCGGTGCCGGCGGCGTTCCACTGGAAGTAGATCCAGCGGCTGTCCGCGCTCCAGCGCACGTTCGTTGGCGTCCGCCCGTACAGCTCCGGGCCGCGCATGATGTTCCTGATGCTGAACTCGAACGGGCGCGCAGAGTTCTGCGCGCTCAGCGCGGCGGGGAGCGCGAGCAGAGCGGCGGAGGTGCGAAACCGATTCATGAGGGTTCCGGAAGGGACGAAGGACTCAGGCACCGGCCGAGAGGGAAGGGGAGCCG
>JBJMNM010000303.1:0-15165 GCA_045804305.1 Gemmatimonadaceae bacterium
CAGGTCGACATCCTCTCCGTCGTGCTTCGTGCGACGCTCGGACACGACACGCGTCCAGGGAATGGAGAGCGCGATCGCCTCGCGCTCGTCGTCGGTGAAGAGATGTGCGTTGCGCTCGTCGTGCAGCACGGCGAGGCTCGCCTTCTTGTGCAGGATCTTGCACGACGGGGGGTTCACCATGCAGACCTTTCCGTCGCGCACGGCGCGCAGGATCGGGTGATCGATGCCGCCACGCTCCACCAATTCATGCAGCAGGACGCGCTTGTAGATCAGGTCGATCTCGCCCTGCGGGCCACGCAGCGTTCCGCCCGTGTACTCGATCTCACCGGGGTCGATGATGTCGGTTGGATATCCCTGCCGCGTGAAGTAGTCCTTGAACAACAGGAATTCGCTCTGGGTAGGTACGTCCGACCAATCCACGATCGTGATGCGCGGCCGGTCACGCCGTCCCGACCACTGCTCATAGGCGTCGATGAGTGCGTGCAGCACGTTGTGCCGCGCGGGGAGAGGGCGGACGTCCCAGTGCCGGAGAAAGTGTCGCATGATCGGCAGACCGTAGAACACCTCGGCCAGCACGTCGTTGTAGCCGCCGCCGGCGGGGGTCTCGGCGTTGTACTCGGTGAAGCGAAGGCCTCCCGCTCCCGAGACGAAAAACGCATCGAGCCGCGACACCGGGCTCGCGTCGCGGAAGCCCGGCTTCACTCGCACGAGCTGCCGCTCCCAATCGAGCAGGCCGAATTGCTCCAGCATCGAGTCGTCGGCCAGTGCGGCCTGGTGGGCCTTGCGGAAGGCGCTCAGCACCACGGCGCCACGCGTCTGGAGAAAGCGATACTGCACGGGCGACAGAAAGCGTGGGCGCAGCACGGTGCATAGCGCGCGATCGCCGAAGAACAGCCCACGCTGTCGGAGCTGCTCGTCGAGCTGCCGCTGCGACTCACAGCCGACCTCGTCGGAGAGCAGCGCGTGGTACTGCTCGATGCCGTCGCGCAGCATGCTCAGCGATCCACGAAGGTCATCAGTCCTCCCGGCGTCCGACGAGGAACACGCCGCGGCGCGGGTTCGGCTCCTTGCGAGACGCCTTGGCCAGCCGGATCCCGAGGTCGGCCATTCCCTTCACCACCCAGTCGAAGTAGTGCGGCGTGAGCGAGTTGAGGTCCATGTCCGGTGCCGGGTTCATGAAGTCGATGGCGTAGGGGATGCCGTCCCGGACCGCGAACTCGAGTGAGCACATGTCGTAGCCGCACGCGCGCATGAGCGTGAGCGAGTCGTCCACGATCCGCTTCCCGAGCTTGGGCGACAGATGCTCGTGCTCCACGATGTACTTCCGCTCGCGGGGGTCGTACTTCATCGGCAGCACTTCGCGCTGCCCGAGGGCGATGCAGCGGACGAAGTGCTCCCACTCGATGAACTCCTGCACGATCATCGTGAGCAGGCCGGACGAGTCGTAATGGTGGATCAGCTCGTCGAGCGAGCGACACACGTAGACGTCGCGCCAACCTCCACCGTGCGCATCCTTCAGGATGCAGGGCAGCCCTATGTAATCGACGATCGCCTGCCAATCGAGCGGATACTTCAGGTTGCGCAGGCTCTCGTCGTGCTTGATGCCGGGAATGTAGGCCCGGTTCGGCAGCGCGACGGTCTTTGGACTCGCGACGCCGAGCTTCGTGGCGAGCGAGGCGCCGAACAGCTTGTCGTCGGCCGACCACATGAACGGGTTGTTGACGACCGTGGTGCCCTGCAGCACGGCATGCTTGAGAAAGGTCCGGTAGTACGGCACCTCGTGCGAGATGCGATCGAAGATCACCGCGTACTCCAGCGGATCGTCCATGCGTGTGCCGCCGAGGGTGACGTACTCGGCGACCACGCCCTCGTCGCGACGCGCGACTTCCTGGATGAAGGCGGGAGGAAAGGACCATTCCCGCCCGACGAGGAGTCCGATCTTTTGCATACGCGTGGCTCTCGTGCTGAGGTGAACTGCCGGTCCGGTCAGTCGTGTCCGCCGATGTACGTCCCGATCATCCGCCGCCAATACGGCCAGTCGTGAGCCCAGCCGTCCCAGATCCGCAATGCGTTCCCGATCCCGCGCTCCCAGAGCTTCCCCGAGAAGTACTCGCTGTTGCCCCGCATCTGGTCGTCGCGGCCGATCGCCAGGATGATGTCCAGCCGCTGCATGGCCGAGATCCGTTCCTGGTCGTGCTCGTTGGCGAGAAACTCCGGCGGATTGAATGGATACACGTTCCCGTCCGTGTAGCCATCGGTGATCTCGCGAATGTCGTAGACCCCACTGAGCCCGATCGCCCGCCCCGCCTCGTGCGGGTAGCGCAGTGCAAAAGTCAGGGCATGATACGCGCCGAAGCTCGCGCCCGTGGTGATCAGGAACGGGTTCTCGTTCCGGTGTCGGGTGAGCGGCAGGACCTCCTCGTGGAGGTAGCGATCGTAGCGGGCGTGATGGCGCGCCCGGTCGGCGGGATGCTTCCACTTCGCATACCAGCTGTCGGCGTCGACGCTGTCCACACAATAGAGCTGCAGCCAGCCGCGCTCGAGATGCTCGCCGAGCGCGCCGATCATCCCCTGATCCTCCCATTCGTAGAACCGGCCCATCGAGCTCGGAAACACGAGCACGCGCGCACCAGCATGCCCGAAGATGAGCAGGTCCATGTCGCGCTCGAGGGCGGGGCTGAACCAGCGCTGGTGCTCGCGATGCATGCGACGAACCGTCAGGTTGGAGGAAAGAGGAACCGCAGCACCGCGTCGATACGCGCGCCCCAGCTCTGCTCATTGTGCTCCCCGCCGGGCGCTTCCAGGTAGGCCAGATCGTCGCCGATTGTCCAGCCTTTCGCAACCAGCGCCTCGCGCAGCGCCCGGGCATCGGCGATGACCTGCTCGCCCTCGGCCGTGCCGGCATCGAGCCAGATCCGGAGCGGGAGCTTGTTCGGCAATGCCTCCACCTCGCGGAGGATGACCCGGTCGTCCCACCAGACCGAGGGCGACATCACCGCCAGCTTGTTGAAGGCCGTGGGGTAGCGCAGCCCCAAGTGCATGGTGAGCAGCCCGCCCAGCGATGAGCCGCCAATTGCCGTGCTGGCCGCACTCGGCAGCGTCTTGTAGGTGCTGTCGATGAACGGCTTCAGTTCCTCCACCAGCATGCGGCCGTAGTCGTCGGCGTGGCCGCCGCCGCCGTTGTCGGGACGGGCCGTGGGCGCGTATTCGTCGATGCGGTGTACGCCGGTGTTGTAGATCCCCACGACGATGATCGGGGCGATCTCTCCGGCGAGGATCATCGCCTGCGCCTTCTCGTCCACGTGCCACTCCTCGCCGATCGAGGTGGCACGGTCGAAGACGTTCTGGCCGTCGTGGAGGTAGAGGACCGGATAGCGATCCGCCGACTCGTCGTCGTAGAGGGGCGGCAGATAGACGATGATCGTCCGGTCGTGCGCGAGGTAGCGGGAGTGGAAGGCGTCGTGCGTTCTGACGTCGCCAGTGAGGGTATGCTCGGCGCGCTGGTCGGTGGGCTCGGCCATGGGGGAGAGGGGGGGTGCAACAAGGGGACCAATGTCGTCCCGTCGGCGTTGTGTTTCCGACGCTGCCGACCGATCTTTCGGTCGGGACGCGCGACACACCGACCGGATAGCTCAGTTGGTAGAGCAGGAGTCGTATAAGACTTCCGCGCGGGCATCGTCCTGGATCGCACGAGTGCCGACCGGATAGCTCAGTTGGTAGAGCAGGAGACTTTTAATCTTCAGGTCGCGGGTTCGATCCCCGCTCCGGTCATTCCACGCCTCGGTCCGAGGCCAGGCAGCACGAAGGCCCGCCACTGATCTGGCGGGCCTTCGCGTTGCATGGTCCTGCCGAGCGTTACGCCTTCCGATCGGTGCAGCTGGTGAACTGGCTGTTGTTCTGTTCAGCCTGCGGCACCGGCAGGTTCACGTCCGTGCCGAAGGTGCCGCCCTTGTTCGGGTTGAAGTTGCCGGTCGGGAACACCGTGTTCTCGGCGCGGTTGTACTGCCGCACCAGGCGGCGCATGTCGCCGAGGCGCTCACCGCGGCCGAAGGTCCAGAACGCCTTCTCGCGGAACTGCAGCGAGACCTGGTCGGCCGGCAGAACCGGCGCGACGAGGGGCGTCATGCCGCTCACCGTGAGCCCATTGGAGATCTGGGTCGGGCCGGTGCGCAGGGCGTTCAGGATGCCGAGCCAGGTGGGAACGTCACCCTGGAACAGTGCAACCTCTGCCTCGATCAGCCGGGCATCGATGCCATTCACCACGGCGATCGGATCCTCGCTGCCCGCCGGGGTGCCGGCCGATGCGTAGATCAGCTGCTGCGTGAACGGCGTCGCGGAATCGAACGCCTTGCCTGTGCCGCTGGTGGGCACGCGCGGATCGTTCGCGGACTTGAACGGAATGGCGTTGAAGATCCGCGCCGCCCCTTCCACGCTGTCGCCGACGACGTAGCGCTTGGAGCTGTTGTTCAGCACCCAGATCCCGTTACGCACGGACAACTGGGAGTAGTAGGTATTGTACGCGTAGTTCGTCGGCACCGTGGCGGCGAGGGCCGCCGCCGCGGCGTAATTGGCGGCTCCGCCCCGTCCCATCAGCGCGCGCGCCTTCACGAGCCGCGCGGCGCGGAGCTGGCGCACGTTCAGCGTGTCCGTCGCTGCACCGACCGTGGCGATCGCCGAATCGGCGTCCACGATCGCCTTCCGGAACGCTTCATCGTAGCTGACCGGCGGTCCTTCCACGATCACGCCCGTGCTGCCATCGGAGAACGGCTGCCCATTGCAGAAGTTCTCCGCCGACAGCAGCGCCGCGTAGCCGCGGATCCACTGCATCTGCGCGATGTACGCCGTCTTGGCCGGCACGCTCACCGGTGGGTACTTCCGCATGGCATCGATCGCCAGATTGGCGTTGATGCGCGTCCGGTGGATGTAGCGATAGCCCGCGGTGACGATGCTGTTGTCGAGTGCGATGGTGCGCTTGTCGGTCTCGTCGCGCTGGACGAAGGTGTCACCGGACTTCCATTCGTCGGTGAGCAGCCCGCCCATGAACCACACGCCTTCGGTGTTGTTGACCGGCTCACCCGTGAGGGTGACGAGCCGGCGGAGCGTGCCGAGGCGCAGCCCCTCCGCGCCGTCGATGGAGTTGACGTCGCTGGGGTTGATGATGTCGGGATCGGTCGCGGTGAGGAGCGCGTCGGTCACGCTCCCGCTGCAGGCTGCGGCGAGCGCAAGCGCGCTCGCGAACAGTGCCGCGGCGGCCAGTCGGCCGCGGGTTCTATATCGATTCATCGAAATATCCTAGAAGCCGAGGTTGAGTCGCAGCGTGAAGTAGGTCGGGGGCGGCGCGGTCTGGAAGTCGTTCGGCACGTCGAGCGAGCCGTAGCTGGACTCGGGATCGACGCCCGTGTAGTTCGTCCATACGTGCAGGTTGCGGGCGGCGAAGGTCAGGCTCGCCGACTCGGAGCGGAACAGGCGCGTCGCGAGGTTGGATGGCGCGGCGTACGTGACGGACAGCTCACGCCACCGGATGAACTTGCCGTCCTCGATGAAGCCCGCCTGCGTACGCGCGGGGTTGTCGCGCAACGCCACCGAGCGCGCCTGCAGCTCGAGCGGGGCCGTCGGGTCTGACTCCTCGAAGCAATTCAGCCGGTTCTGGCAGCGGATGCGCTGGGTGTCGTTGTCACCCAGATAGCCACCCTTGTAATCGAACAGGGCGGTGATGCGCAGCTGCCGGTTGAACAGATCGAAGCCGTTGGTGAGCGACGCTTCGTGGCGCGGGTTCGAGTAGCCGAGGTAGACGGCGGTGTCGCCGACCGTGACCTCGCTCACCGAGAGAATGCCGTCGCCGTTCGCGTCGTTGTACCCGGTGATCGGGCGCGACCACCAGCCGTTCAGCGGATAGCCCGCCCGCTGCTGGATCAGGGTGCCGACGATGTTCGGAATCGGCTTGCCGGTCGGGTCGGTGCCGAGGTCCACGAGCTTGTTCGCGTTCGTGGACGCCGCGAAGGTCATGTCCCAGCCGAACCGGTTGCTCTCGGCGAGCTGCGCGTTGATCAGCGCCTCGAGGCCGGCGTTCTTGACGCGGCCCAGGTTCTCGAAGCGAGCGCTCGCTACACCGGCCGACGGGGGCAGGATGCGCTGGATGAGCGCGTCCTTGGTGCTCTTGCTGTAGTAGGTCAGCTCGAGGTTGATGCGGCTGTTGAACATCTTGGCGTCGAAGCCGCCCTCGAACTCGGTCGCACGCTCGGGCCGCAGGTCGGCATTCCCGATGCCGCCGATGTTATCCGACGAGCCGAGCACCGCGCCGCCGACGTCGGTCTTGTCGACGTTCACGTTGACGGGCCGGAAGAAGCGCAGCGCGTCGTTCGGACCGGGCTGCGTGCCGGCGGCGCCGTAGGTGGCGCGCAGGCGGAGCTGATTCAGCGACGAGATCTTCGGGAAGTAGTCCTCTTCCGAGATGACGTAGGAGGCACTCAGCTTCGGGTAGAATACGGACTGGAAGTTCGTGCCGAACGCGGTGTTCTGGTCGGTGCGCATCGCGCCGGTGAGGAACAGACGGTCGCGCCAGGCCAGCGCCTCTTCGACGAACAGACCGAGGGTCTTGGTGAACGTGGTGGCCGCGGTGACATTCTGCACCGCACCGCCTACGGGCGACACCGTCCCCGGTGTGAGGTTGGTGCCGTTCGCGCCGTTACGATCGAAGTCGTAGTTGATGTACTGCGCGCCGAGCGTCGTCTTGGAGTTCAGGGTCACCATCGGCTGGAAGCTGCTCGCGCTCGCCAGGTCGACGCTGAAGTTCCGGATGTTCGCCCGGTTGTCCGTCGAGAAGCCGAGGCGGTTGGTGCTGAAGTCGGAGCAGTTGCCGCGGCGGCAGAGGTCCGTCTCGGTCCGGTTGCTGTAGTCGATGCCCATGTTGGCGCGATTCGCCATCCACGCGAACGGACGCCAGTTGGCGTTCATGCTGCCGATGAAGCGATTGATCTGCTGGTTGTACGTTTCCTGGAAGATGTCACCGGGTGTGAAGGCGCGGTAACCATTCTTCGGGAAGCCGAGCGAGCCGAGCCCGTTGTCGCGCGTGCCCGGACCACCGTAGGCGCTCGACGCGAGGCCGGTGGTGTTGTTGTCCGTCTGCGGCAGCCGCTGGTTCAGGTGGATGAACCCGCCGGAAGTCTGCAGGTCGAACGTGGGCGAGATGGCCGACGTGAGGTTGACGCGGAAGTTCTGCTTCTCGAGGGCGTTGGGCCGCAGCCACTCCTGGCGGATGTCCACCAGCGAGTTCTCGAGCCGCGTCCGGTCGAACTGCGGAATGGTGTAGACGCCCAGCTCCTTCTCGTAGTCGCCGGAGACGAAGTACGTGAGCGCGTCCGCGCCGCCCGAGGTGGACAGGCCGTACTGCTGACGCTGGCCCGTGCCGAGCGGGGTGGTCTCGGGGTCTGCCCAGAGGTTGAAGCTCTGGAGCGAGTCCTTCACGCACGTCCCTGCGGCGAGCTGCGAGACGAAGCACTGCGCCGACACGCTCGGCGTGGCGGGCGCATGACCCCACAGCGTATAGGCCGTGGGATAGGTGTTGTGGTCCGTCACGATGCCGTTCTCGACGAACGTGTTCCAGCGCGCCTTGCCGGCGCGGCCGCGCTTCGTCGTGATCACGATGACGCCGTTGGCGGCGTCCGTTCCGTACAGCGTCGCGGCCGACGGGCCCTTCACGATCTCGATGTTCTCGATGTCTTGCGGGTTGATGTCGCCAACCCGGCTGAACGTCGTGCCACCGATGCCGATGGATTGCGACCCGTTGTCGCTCGTCATCCGCATGCCGTCGATGATGTAGATCGGATCGTTCGACAGGGACAGCGACGACGCGCCGCGAATGCGGACGCGTGCACTCGCGCCGGTCATGTTGTTCGGCATGACCTGGACGCCGGGGGCGCGGGCCGTGAGCAGGTCGCCGATGGAGGTGATCGGCTTGGTCGCCGTCAGCTCCGCCGCGTTGATCTGCTCGATCTTGCTGCCCTGCGTCACGGTGCGCTCGGAGCCGGTGGCCGTGGTGACGACCTCCTGCAGCTTGATCGCGACCGGGGTGAGCGTGTAGTCCAGCGTCGTCGTCTGCCCGTTCGCCACCGCCGCCGACTTCTTCTGCTCGGCGAAGCCGACGCGCAGCACGCGCACCTCCGCCGTGCCGGCCGGCACGTTGCGAATCGTGTAGCGCCCCTCCGCGCTCGACGTGGTGAAGAGGCTGGTCCCGAGCACGATCACGCGCGCTTCAGGGATCGGTTCGCTCGAGCCCTGGGCGAGGACCCGGCCGGTGATGGTACCCTGTGCGGCGGCGGTACCGCCCGCCGTGACGGAAAGGGCGGTGGCCAGGACGGCGACGCCACGTCGCGTCATCCTAATGAATTGCATTACAACATCCTCGGGGGGTGAGTAATGAAGGCAATCGCGGAGCGCGGGAGTGGTGCCGTGCGCTTCGCCGATGCGGAGGAGGAGAGAAGTCGAAGCTAATAGGCCGCCTGCGACTTTGTGAACTGGGTCAACGGTTACAGACCCCCATCCTGTATACAACGTCACCCGAAACCGGGAAGGTGCCCGCTTTCAGCGCGGCGGCTGGGGCTTCGCGAGCCACTCCCCGCCGTCGACCACCATGATGGCCCCGGTGATCCAGGAAGCCGCTGGCGACGCCAGGAACGCGACCATGTTCCCAATATCGGCCGGCGCCCCCCATCGTTGAAGCGGGATGGCCTTCTTCGCGTAGCTCTCCATCGCCCGCTCCACGGCGAACACGTCGGGCACCCCATCGGCGGTGGGCGGGGGCGTGAAGGCCTTTCGGACGCCTTCCGTGGGGATGGGACCAGGCGCGATGGCGTTCATGCGCACCCTGTCCTTCGCCCATTCCAGCGCCAGTGTCCGGGTGAGAGCGTCGATCCCCGCCTTGGCGGCGGTGGCGTGCGCCATGAGCGGCCACCCTCGGTAGTGCAGCGTCATCGAGATGTTCACGATCGAGCCGCCTCCCTGCGCACGCATCACCGGGAGCACGGCCTGCGAGCAGAAGAACGTGCCATACAGATCGATCTCGATCACGCTCTTCCAGGCGTTGGCCGAGAGCGTCTCGGAGGGCGCGTAGAAGTTGCCGGCCGCGTTGTTCACGAGGAGGTCTATGCGCCCGTGCGTCGCCGCGAGGTCGCGGACCATCTGCTGGACCCGCTCGGGGTCGCGCACGTCCACGGCGACCCCGCTCGCCTGGCCGCCCGCGGCGCGGATCTCCTCGGCGGCCGCATCGACGCGCTCCTGCTTGCGGCTCGCGAGCACGACGTGAGCGCCGAGGCCGGCAAGGATATCGGCTATCCCTCGCCCGATCCCGCTGCCGCCGCCCGTGACGAGGGCGACCTGACCGGCGAACAGGTCGGGGCGGAAGACACTGGCGGCATCGGCCGGCTGCGGCGATTGGGCGGTCACGGGATCGGCTCGGGGTGGAGGACGTCATGCAGCGCGTCCGCCAGCGCTGGCGCCTCGCTCAGCGGCGCGACCGTCAGGGCCAGCGAGAGCTGCATCACGGGAGTGAAGGAGCGCCGATGATGGGCGGTGAGGCCGTGCGCCGCCAGGCCGGCGTGGTGCTCGGCCGTACCGTAGCCAACGTTGGTCTCCCACCGGTACTCGGGATGCCGCTTCGCGAGGGCGCGCATGAGGCGGTCCCGGGTGACCTTCGCCACGATGGATGCGCAGGCGATCGAGTGGCAGCAGGCGTCGCCGCCAACAACCGCCGTGTGCTCGACGCCGAGGCTCCGGATGGGATTGCCGTCCACGAGCACATGATCGGGGGTGACCCGGAGCCGCCTGAGGGCACGGCGCATCGCGAGCACGGCGGCATGGTAGATGTTGATCCGGTCGATCTCGCGCACCGAGGCGGCGCCGACCGCCACGCTGAGGGCGCGCTCGCGGATCCGGGTGGCCATGCGCTCCCGCTCGGCGGCGGTGAGCTTCTTGGAATCGTCCACGCCGCGGATGGCGCGCATCTCGGGGGGCATGACGACGGCGCATGCGACGACGGGGCCCGCGAGAGGGCCCCGTCCGACTTCGTCGATCCCGGCGAGGAGCGGCCCCCGTGAGGCGCGAAGCTCTCGCTCCAGCGCGCTCCAGCGTGGCACCTTCCTTTCCGCCCCGTGTCGCTACTGCGCCGCGGTACCGGTCTGCGGGACCTTCACCTTCATCTCCTTGATGCGCGTCGCCTTGCCGGTGAGATGGCGGAGGTAATAGAGCTTGGCACGGCGCACGCGTCCACGACGCACGACGCTGATGTCGGCGAGCATGGGGCTGTGGAGGGGGAAGATGCGCTCGACGCCGACGCCGTTGGAGATCTTGCGGACGGTGAACGACGCGCTGACGCCGCTGCCGCGCTTGGCGATGCACACTCCCTCGAACGCCTGGACGCGCTCCTTCTCGCCCTCCTTGACGCGCACGTTCACGCGCAGCGTGTCACCCGCGCGAAACGGCGGAAGGTCGGTCCGGAGCCACTCTTTCTGGGTTTCGATGAAGGGATGCATATGACGCTCGGGGCCGGAGCCCGGTTTGGGGCGAATCTGGTAGAGACACAACAAGTTAGTGGGGGCTCCGGGATGAGTCTAGGGGGCGGTGAGCCTGCCTTACCGCCATCCGCTCAATAGCCCGTATACAGCAGATGGTTATTGACCGTCCTGCTGCTCGTCACCACGTCCTTCGTGGTCGCGTTGAACAGCGCATCGCGCACCGCCTGCGGGGTTGCCCCAGGGTTGCCCTGGAGATAGAGCGCCGCGACACCCGTCACGTGCGGCGTGGCCATCGAGGTCCCGCTGATCGTGTTCGTCCCGCCATTCAACCACGCCGAGGTGATGTTGAGCCCCGGGGCGAAGAAGTCGACGCAGTTGCCGTAGTTCGACCAGGATGCCTTGGCGTCGTTACTGTCCGTCGCCCCGACCGTGATCGCCTCACCCACCCGGGCCGGCGAGGTCTTGCAGGCGTCCTGAGCGACGCCGCTGGTGTTGCCGTTCCCCGCAGCGATCACGTACGTCATGCCGCTCGCGATGGAGCGTTTCACCGCTGCATCGAGCGAGGAGCTGGTACCGGCATTGAGCGACATGTTGACCACCGCGTGAGCGGCGTGATTCGCCGTGACCCAGTCGAGGCCGGCGATCACGCCGGAGATGGTGCCGGCGCCGCTGCAGTCGAACACTCGCACCGCCACGAGCGCAACGCCCTTGGCCACGCCATACGTGTTGCCGCCGACCGTGCCGGAGACGTGGGTGCCGTGGCCGTCACAGTCGATGCCGTTCCTGCCGTCGCCGACGGCGTCATAGCCGACCGACGCGCGGCCGCCGAATTCCGGATGGGTGGTCTCGATCCCGGTATCGATGATGTACGCGGTCACGCCTGCGCCCGTGGCCGCGTAGTGATACAACCCGTCCGTCGGGCGGGCATGCTGATCGATCCGATCCAGTCCCCATGTTGCGCCCGTCTGTTCGCTCGACACCTGCATCACCTGATCCTGCTCCACGTACGCGACGTCCGGATCATCGCGCAGCGCTGCCACGGCGGCGGGAGAGAGGATGGCGGAGAAGCCCTTGATCGCCGACGTGTAACTGTGCCGCAGCACGCCCCCGCTCAGCGAGACCTTGGCGTGCGTGCGCCGGTGGGCGTCCGACACCTGATCGCGGAACACCACGATGTACTGGCCCGGGATCACCGCCGACTTCGACGCGCTGCTCGCCTCGGCGGAGGGTGCAGCGATGGGTGAGGCGGGAGTGCCGGCGTCTCCGCAGGCGGCGACGAACGCGACGAGCGACAGGGTGAGTGCACGCTTCATCAGACAATGTCCTCTCTCAACGGTGGCGGACACACGCTCGGCGCATCGCTGCGCTAGGGCGTGGCCCGACGGTTCCCGGCGCACTGCCGCGTGTCGTCGTCGACGCGCCGGCCCGAGAAGCCCGTCGCCAATCCTCTTTCCCTTCGTCGATGGATGAGGCGGCGGCACACGCTAGAGCATGTCTGAATCCGCCTGCCGTGTCCGAGCGCACAGCGCTCGAGCCCGCTAGTGTTCCTCCGGCTGCCCAAAGAGCAGCTCCACGTGCGGGCGGTGCTCGAGTGGCGCGATGACGTACACGTAGTCGCCCGGCTCCACGCGCGTCGACCCCGAGGGTGCGATGAGCGATCCCCCTCGCTCGATCATGCTGACGGCCGCCCCTTCCGGAAAGGGAATCTCCGCGAGCGACGCGCCGGCCACGGCCAGCTCACTGGACACGAAGTACGCGCGCAGCTCGTCACCCTTCGGAGCGCGCGCGTCGATCTCGATCATCGCCGATGGTGGCGGCGGCGCGGCCGATTCCACGCGCAGGAGCCGAGTGACCCAGGGAACCGTGGCGCCCGGAATGATTGCACCCACCACCACGATGAAGAACACGATGTCGAACAGCTCGCGCGCACCGGCCACGCCCGCCATCACCGGGATGGTGGCCAGCACGATCGGCACCGCGCCGCGCAGTCCCACCCAGCCGACGTAGGCCGAGTCGCGCCACCGATATCGGAACGGCGCGAGGCAGAGCATGGCGACGACCGGTCGCGCGATCAGCGCGAGGAAGAGCGCCAGGGTGAGCCCCAGAGGCGCCACGTTCCACAAACGCGATGGGAACACCAGCATGCCGAGCAACAGGAACATGAGCACCTGGCTGAGCCAGCCAAGCGCGTCGTGCACGCGGCGCACGCCCACGGCGTGCGGCAGCGCGCCGCTGCCCAGCGTCATGCCGGCCACGTAGACGGCGAGGAAGCCGCTGCCGTGCAGCAGCGTGGTGACGCCGAACGCGAGGCACGCGAGCGCCAGCGTGTATGCCGGATACAGCCCGGCAGCCGGCAGACGAATCCGCACGATCAGCCAGCGGCCGGCACGCGCGATCGCGAATCCGATGAGGGCACCGAGCACGAGCTCCACGACCACGTCGCGGGCGAGCATTCCCGCGGAGAACCGCCCACCAGCCAGACTGGCGGTGAGCGCAGTCGTGAGAATCACCGCCATCGGATCGTTGAGCCCTGACTCCACTTCCAGCGTGAGCCCCACCTTCCTGCGTAGCCGGGTGCCGGTTGCGCCGAGCACGGAGAACACCGCGGCCGCATCGGTGGACGACACGATGGAACCGAGCAGGAAGGCCATCGGCCACGAGACGCCGAAGACATGCGCAGCCACGGCGATGAGCGCGGCCGTGGCCATGACGCCCAACGTCGCCAGCAGCACGGCGGGCGCGAGGACTTCGCGCGCCGATGCGAGGGGCGTGTTCAACCCGCCGTCGAACAGGATGAGCGCGAGCGCGGTCGTGCCCACCCGGAACATGAAGTGGTAGTCCTCGAACGCGATGTGGCCGAGCCCTTCCGAGCCCGCGAGCACGCCGACGAGGAGGAACAACAGGGCGACGGGTAGTCCCAGGCGGGCCGACGCGCGGCTGAGCGCGACACTCGCCACGAGCAGACCGCCGAACGCCGTGAGCATCACGGCGGTGGCGAACGGCTCGCCGGCGACGGCCGTCTGCATTCCTAACCCCCGCCGGCGTCGCGGGCGTGGCGCTCGCGAGTGAGGCGGTCGCCCTCACGCTGCCGCCACTCCGCGATCTTCTTGTGATCCCCGGAGAGCAGCACCTCAGGCACCGCGTGGCCACGATATTCCGGTGGCCTCGTGTAGCTCGGTCCGGACAAGCCGCGTTCCCAGAACGAATCGCCGAACGCGCTGTCGTGATCGCTCATCGCGCCCGGCAGCAGGCGTACGGTCGCGTCGATCATCGCGAGCGCGGCCGGCTCGCCGCCGCTCAGCACGAAGTCGCCGAGCGACAGCTCCTCGGTGGCGAGATGCTCGGCGACCCGCTGATCGACGTCCTTGTAGTGTCCGCAGAGAATCGTGAGCTCGTCGCCCCCGGCGAAGCGCACCGCGTCGGCCTGCGAGAAGCGCCGCCCGCGGGCGCTCATGAGCACGATCGGACCCGAGGGGGCGAGGGCGTCGACGGCCTCATAGAACGGCTCGGGCTTCATGACCATCCCGGCTCCGCCGCCGTATGGATAATCGTCGACCGTGCGATGGCGGTCGTGGGTGTGATCGCGAAGATCGATCACCCGGTACGTCACCAGTCCCGCGGCCGCCGCTCGCGCCGGAATGCTCAGCGCGAGCGGGGCCGAAAAGAACTCCGGAAAGATCGTGACGACGTTGATCTTCACTCGAGCAGTCCCTCCGGCGGGGTCACGACGATGACCCGCTCCGTCTTGTTCACCGACGCCACGGTGCGCTCGTCGTAGAGGAGCATGACGGTTTCGGCGTTGCGAGGGGCGGGCCGACGCACGTCGATGGCGAGGCCCTGCGGCAGCTCGTAGATTTCCTCCACGGTGCCGACAGGCTGCCCATCGCTCAGCTCGACGCGCATGCCCACGAGATCGTGCACATACACCTCGTTCTCGTCGGGTGCGGAGAGCTCCTCGGCGGGGAGCAGCAGATAGCGCCCCCGCCAGGCTTCCGCCGCATTGCGGTCGGGCACTTCGGCGAAGCCCACGAGCAGCCCCTCGTTGAACGGGCGCGTGCTGCCGATGTGCAGCTCGAGGCGGTTCGGCGCGAGGCCGCCGGCGGTGGTGCCGGCGAAAACGCGACGGCCGGACGCGAAGACCGCGTCCGGCTCGTCGGTGATCACTTCCACGACGACTTCGCCGCGGATGCCGTGTGCCTTGCGGACCCGCCCGACGATGATGAACTCGGGCTGAGCCATCCCGGTCCTCGTGGCCTACTCTTGATCCTTGTTGCCGACGGGAACGGCCTTCGACTGGAGCTTCTCGGCGAGGCGCGTCTCGTGGCGCTGCTTCAGGAGACCCGCCTTGCGGAGCAGCGAGCGGACCGTGTCCGTGGGCTGCGCGCCGACGTTGAGCCAGTGGTTGACGCGATCGGCGTCGAGGTTGAGGGCCTGCTCGCCCGTGCGGGGCTGATACTGGCCCACGATCTCGATGAACTTGCCGTCGCGCGGGCTCTTCGAGTCGGCGACGACGATGCGGTACATGGGCGACTTCTTCCGGCCCACGCGGCGCAAACGAATCTTGACAGCCATTGGTCGATCTCCTGAAGTGAGGACTGCTGTGCTGCTTCGGGCTCATCGCGCGTCCGGCATATCCGGACCGCACCCGCTAGCACGA
>JBJMNM010000304.1:0-5801 GCA_045804305.1 Gemmatimonadaceae bacterium
CAGTCGGCGCGTGAAACTCCGATCTGCGGGTGACGTACGACACACCAGACCCCATACACGACGAGGACGTCCATGTGGTACATGATCCTGAGCTTTGTCATCTCGACCGCGCTCGTGATGCTCGCTTTCGCGCAGACGCGCAACTTCGTCACTCGGCGGTTGCGGTACGTGGACGCGGTGCAGAGCGCCATCGCCCCATGGATCGCGGGGCTCGGAGCCGCCGCGGTCTCGATGCCGATTCTCGCCTGGATCCCCTACGTCGGCGTGGGCACGTCGCTCAGCATCGGACTGGCCGTGGGGCTCGGCGTGGCGAGTGGAGCGCGGGACGTCAGGCATACGCTGCCAAGATACTGAAGCCGTTCACGAATGAGCGTCGCCACGGGCGTCCCCTGATTATCTTGGGTGCATGGCGCTCACCGTTCCCACCGACATCTCCGATCCGGTCAACGCTCGCATCCTCGCGGTGAGCGAAGATCGGATCGCTGGCTTTCTCGAGGAGCCGTTCGCCGAGATCGCCCGGCTGAGCGGGCTCGCGGAGGAAGTCGTGTTGGAGCGCCTCCGGGCCATGCTCGAGGGTGGGGTGATCCGGCGCATCCGGCAGACGCTGATGGCCACCAATCTCGCGCCAGGCGCGCTCGTGGCGTGGCGCGTCCCGGCCGAGCGGCTCGACGAAGCGTTCGACCTGCTGGCGAAGGACGATCCCTTCTCGGGACACGTCGTCATCCGCAGCACGGACGCCGAAACGCCGGGCTCCGTGTACCGGCTGTGGACGACGCTCAAGGTGCCGCAGGGCTTCTCGATGCAGCGCCATTGCGAGCTGCTCGCATCACGGATCGGCGCCTCCGCATTCCGCATCATGCCCGCCAAGCGGCTGTTCGCGCTTGGTGTTGGGCACGTCCGCCGCCGCGGCATGGAGCCGGGCAGCCGGACCGACGAGCCGGGCCAGGTGCTCGACACGAACATCGTCACGTTGTCCGACCTCGAGTGGCAGGTGCTCGGTCCGCTCAAGCGCGAGTTCGAGTCCCATGAGGTGCGGCCCGAACCATGGCGCGCCCGCGCCGACGAGGCGGGTGTGTCCCTCGATCGATTCTTCTCGGTCGCGCGCGGGCTCGCCGCACGCGGCGTGATCGGCCGCTTCTCCACCTTTCTCGAGCACGTGAAGCCGTCGTCCACCGGCGCGCGCGTCACGCGGTACAACGCGCTGTTCCACTGGCGCGTACCGGTGGGGCGCGAGATCGAGGCGGGGCGGGAGGTGGGCCGCCACCACATCCTCACGCATGCGTACTGGCGCGAGGGCGGGCCCGAGTTCGCCCACGTGAACATCATGGCGGTCGCGCACGGGACCGAGAAGCCGGCGGTGCTGGCGCACAAGGCGGCGATCGACGCGCATCTCGAGACCGTCGGGATTCCCGTGAGCTACACGAACGTGTTCTGGGGTGGTCGCAGCGAGATCAAGCCGTCCGAGATCATGCCGCAGGCGTACGAGGCCTGGCTGCGCGAGGGCGGCATCGATCCCGAGACGATGAGGAGCCGCGCGCCGGCGCGCTCGTGACGCGGTGGCGGTAACGGTTCCAGCGACGCGCTTTCGCCTCGCCGTCATCCTGTTCCGGCTCGGGCCGCTGGCCGTCGCGTTCTGGCGCGATCAGCGCCGATGGTTGTTCTTCGGGCGCCCCCAGATCCGCACGGCGGCGGAGCATGAACGCCGCGCCGAGCGGCTCGTCGCCGAGCTGGCGGCCCTCGGACCGACCTTCGTGAAGATGGCCCAGCTGTTCGCCGGCCGCGCTGATCTGCTCGGGCCGATCTACGCGCGTGCGCTCACCTCGCTCACCGACCAGGTTCCGATGGTCCCGGTGGCGGAGATCCATCGCATCATCCAGGACGAGTACGGCGCGACGGCCGACGAGCTGTTCGAGCGGTTCGAGGAGGTTCCGCTCGCCGCCGCGTCACTCGGACAGGTGCACCGCGCGCGCTACGCCGGCGAAGAAGTGGTGGTGAAGGTGCTGCGCCCCGGCGTGGAGCAGCTGGTGGCGGCGGACGTGCGCGCGTCGCTGCGCATCGTCCGCGTGATCGAGCGGGTGTGGCCCAATCCGCACGTCGTCGGCACGCGCGTGGTGATCGAGGAGTTCGCCGTTCGCGTGGCGGAGGAGATGGACTTCCGACGCGAGGCGGCGCACGCCGTGGCGATCCGCGCGAACTTCGCCGATGCGAGTGGCGTCTGGATCCCGCGCGTGCACGAGCCGATGGTGCGCCAGCGCGCGCTGGTGCTCGAGTACTGCGCCGGCCGGCGCGTGGACCGGCTCGACGACTGGGTGCGCGAGGGACGCGTCCGCCCCGATCGCCTCGTTCGCGACGTGATGGAGCTGTACGCCAAGATGATGCTCGTGCACGGGCTCTTTCATGCCGATCCGCATCCGGGCAATCTGCACGTCGCCCCCGACGGTCGGATCATCCTCCTCGACTTCGGCATGGTGATGCGGGTGCCGCTCGAGCTGCGGCGCCAGCTCGTGACAGCCATCTTCGCCGCGATTCGCCGCGACAGCGACGCCCTGGCGGACAGCTTTCATCAGCTCGGCCTCATCACCACGGGCGCGGACCCGGCGGTCGTGCGGCGCCTCGCCTCCACGTTGCTGTCGGTGGCCTGGCAGCGCACGACGGTCCGCGAGCGCGTGGAGCTGCTGGCCGACGAGGTGCTGGCGGAGCTCTACGACTGGCCCATCGTGCTGCCGAGCAACCTGGTCTACTTCGCGCGCACGGCGGCGCTGATCGAGGGGCTCGGGACGCACTACGATGCGCACTTCAACGCGCTCACCTTCGCATCGCCGATCGCGCTTTCCCTCCGGTCGCGCATCCTCGCGTCGCTGTATCCGGATGGCGCGCGGCCCGCAATCGATCCGGCCCGGGTGATCGGGGCGGCGATCGGCGCGGTGGCACGGATTCTCCGACGTACGGGCGAGGATCTCGTGGACGCCGTGCGCGACGCCGTTGCACAGGCCGCACTTCCCTCGGCCGACGCGCTCGGTGTCGCACAGTCCGCCAACACTTTGGCCGATTACACGCGTACTAGGAGCGAGTGATCCCGCTCGGCGCTGAGCCTGGGCGCCCTGATCGCTGCTCACAGACCTTCCCTGCCACCCATGCACTCCGTGCTCCGTCATACCGCGCTCGCCCTCGCCCTGCTCATCGCTGTCGTTGCCCGCGCGGATGCGCAGGTCGGGTCGACGACGGACATCATCATGGGCCGTGTGACGGCGCCGGATTCGTCGCCCATCGTGGGCGCGCGCATCGAGGTCACATCGGCGGAAACCGGGATCACGCGCCGCAAGACGACGGACGAGCGAGGTGAATACTCCATCATCTTCCCCGACGGTGGCGGCTCGTACACGCTGCGCGCCAGCTTCATCGGCTATGCGCCGTATCAGACGGCGGTGCAACGTCAGGCGGACGAGGATCGGCTCATCGTGAATGTCCGCCTCTCGCGCAATGCCCAGGTGCTGCAGGCGGTGACGGTGCGCGCCCGGAATACCGACAATCAACCGGACCGCCCGACGCCAGGCAGCACGGAGCGCAACCTGTCGCCGGCGCAGCTCGATCGCCTGCCGATCGACAAGGGTGACCTCGCGAGCGTGGCGACCCTCTCGCCCGGTGTCATCGGGACCGCCGCTACCGACTCCACGCCGGCGAGCTTTTCGGTGGCCGGCCAACCGACGAGCCAGAACCAGATCACGCTCGATGGCCTCAGCTTCGGCTCGGGGAGCGTGCCGCAGGAAGCGGTGCGCAGCACGCGCGTCATCACGAGCACGTACGACGTGAGCCGCGGCCAGTTCACCGGCGGGCAGGTTGCGTCCACGACGCGCGGCGGCACGAACAACGTCCAGGGATCGGTCTCCTACGCGCTCCGCGATCCCTCCCTCGAGTTCGTCGACGAGTCGTCGTCGTCGTTCGGGCAGAAGTACCAGCAGAACTCGTTCAGCTTCGGGGTCGGCGGCCCGATCGTGCAGGACGAGATGTTCATCTTCGGCGCGGCCTCGGTGTCGCGCCGCACGAATCCCCTGTCGTCGCTCCTCGCCGCCGATCAGCAGACCCTCGCTCGGCTCGGCGCGAGCCCCGACTCCGTGGTGCGCTTCCTCGATGCGCTGAACGTCATCGGCGTTCCGCCCACACTGCCCGGGATTCCCAACGACCGGCAGGCGGACCAGGCGTCCGCGATCGTGCGATACGATTGGTCCATCGGCGATCTGCACACCCTCACCCTGCGCGGTGACTGGCGTGGCACGCTCCAGGACGGCACACGTATCTCGGCGTTCAGCGTCCCGTCCACGGGCGGCGACCTGCACACCCTGGGTGGGGGCGCCATGGCGACGCTCACGTCGCACCTCGGGCGGTTCATCAACGAGGCACGCGCCTATCAGTCGTCGGACCGGCAGAACACCGATCCGTATCTGGTGGTCCCCGACGGGCGCGTGACGATCGCGTCGCAGCTCGGCGATGGAACGCAGAGCCTCACCAACCTGCAGTTCGGCGGCAACCCGTCGCTGCCGCAGGAGCAGCACAGCCGACTGCTCGAGATGACCGACGAGCTGTCCTGGGTGAGCGCGAACGGGGCGCATCGCTACAAGCTCGGCGCACTGCTGAACGCGGATCGTGCGACGATCGGCACGATCCCGAACCGGTTCGGCACCTTCTTCTACAACTCCCTCGCGGACTTCGACGCGAACCAGCCGGCGCAGTTCACGCGCACCATTTCGGGCCACGACCGGCTCGCCGGGAGCAACAACGTCGCCCTCTACCTCGGGGACGCATGGCGTCAGTCGCCGGCGTTCCAGCTCACCTACGGCGCGCGCCTGGAGGGGACGCGCTTCCCCAACAGCCCGGACTACAACCCGCAGGTGGATACGCTGTTCGGGCTGCGCACCGATCGATCGCCGTCCGAGGTGCATCTCAGCCCGCGAGTCGGATTCACCTACTTCATGGGCATGCCCACGACGTCCGGCGGTGATCAGCGTGGTGGCGGGGGCGGTGGTCCGGGCGGGGGCGGATTCGGATTCAACCAGGCGAGCTGGATCATCCGCGGCGGCGTCGGCGAATTTCGTGGACGCATCTCGTCGAACCTGGTGGCGTCCACCGTCGAAGCCACAGGTCTTCCCGGGGGACAATCACAGCTCACCTGCATTGGCGGCGCCGTACCGACGCCCGACTGGAGCAGCTATCTCGCCGACCCGGCGTCGATCCCGACGGAGTGCGCGAGCGTGCCGGTGCCACTGCCCGTCACGGGGGCGCTCGGTGTGCGACGCAACGTGACGCTGTTCGACGAGAGCTACGGCGCGCCCAAGGTGTGGCGATCTTCGCTCGGTGCGAGTCGGCGCTTCTTCGAGCGCTACCAGTTCAGCATCGACGGCTCGTTCGCGTATGGGCTGAGCCAGGGCGGCGCGCGCGACCTCAACCTCAACGACGCACCGTACTTCACCATCGAGGGTGGTCGCCCCGTCTTCGTGCCTGCGAACACGATCGTGCCCACGACGGGCGCGACGAGCATCAACGCGTCGCGCCTGCATTCGCAGTACGGAAGCGTGACCGAGCTGACGTCGGAGCTCCGCTCGCAGTCCGGGCAGGTGACCGTGTCGGTCGGCGGGCTCACGCTGCAGGGCATCACCCTCCAGGGATCGTACACGTACCTGCGCGCGCGCGATCAGCAGAACGGGTTCAGCAGCGGCGGCGGCTTTGGGGGCTTCGGCGGCTTCGGCGGTGCGACGACAGCGGGTGATCCCAACATCGTGGAGTGGGGGACGTCGGACCTGGAGCGG
>JBJMNM010000305.1:0-2275 GCA_045804305.1 Gemmatimonadaceae bacterium
CATGTGGACGTCGTGGTCCGACGTCTCGTCGGGCACGACCCGGATCTGGCCGCCGACATCGCGCAGGAAGTGTGGATCCAGATATTCCGTGCTCTGCCCAGCTTCCGCGGCGACGCGCAGTTCGGGACATGGGCGCACCGCATTGCGGTCAACCGGACGCTGAACGCGCTGCGACGGACCAAGCGCATGGCGTCCGTGGAGGTCGACGTGGAAGACGATACGGCATCGGTCGAGCCGGAAGGGGAGCGCGCGCTGCTCGCCGCGTCCATCGAGGAGGCAGCGGCCAAACTGTCACCAGGCGCGCGCACCGTGTTCCTTCTCCACGACGTCGAAGGCTACACCCACGAGGAAATCGCCGCCGAACTGGGGATCACCTCCGGCGGCTCCAAGTCGCAGCTCTTCAAGGCACGCGCGAAGCTGCGCGTCTTGCTGGCCCATCTCGTCGATGTACCTGCGAAAATCAAGTTCCAGCCCGAGAGCTCTCATGTCGCACCTCTCTACTGACCGACTCGCCGCACTGGGAGACGAGGCGCCGGCGCCCGTCGAAGCGGCGCATCTCGCCGCGTGCGAGGCATGTGCGCGCGAGCATGCAGCGTATCGCGCCCTCGTCTCGATGGCGCACGAGGAGCGCGGCGCGATCGGTATCCCGCTGACGCGCTTCGAGGCGATCGCCAGCGCGCTCGCGGCAGAACAGTCCGTCCCGGCGCCTGAACCACGCATCGCATCCATCGAGCAGGCGAGAACGCGCCGCTCCCTGCGCGCGCCGATGCGCGCCGCTGCCGGATTCCTTCTGCTCGTCGGTGGCGCGGTCGCGGGTCGTGTGAGCGCCGGCGTGTCGCCGCTGCCGTCGGGTGGCCGCACTGGCCCACAAACCACGACGGGCTCCGTGCGCCAGGTCGCCTCGACGGATTCCGCCGGCTTCGCGTCGATCGAGGAGGCACGCATCGCACAGCTGCACTCGGAGGCGCTCTACCAGCAGGCCGCGGCCTACCTCGCCGAGCACGACACGACCGCTGGCGACGAAGGCAGCCCCGTAGCCTACCGCTCGCGCCTCGCCGCGCTCGACCAGGTGCTCTCGACGACCCACGAGGCGATGCGCCAGGCACCGCACGATCCGGTCATCAACGGCTACTACCTCACGACGCTCGGCCAGCGCGAAGCCACGCTGCGGCAGCTCAATACGGTGCTGCCCGCGAGTCTGGGCAACAACAGCTTCTGAGTCGCGTTACTCGGTATTCATGGTAAATCAGTCGATGTCTCGTTCAACCGCTCACGCTCCGCTGCTCCTCACCGTCACCCTGGCCCTCGCCGCGGTGGCGGTGCCGCTAGCTGCGCAGCGACCCGAGGCGCCCGTGCGACGCACCGTGCGCGTGACGGTCAGCGACTCGTCGGAGCGTCAACTGCGTCGCATGGCTCGCACGATCGATTCGCTGGTTCGTGCGTTCGAGGCGGGCGACCTGAGCGCAGCGGAGCGCTTCCGCATCGGCCGCACGATCGACGCGCTCACCGCGCAGTTCAACGCGGAGCGCATGCAGCTCGCCGGCCCGGGCAGCGCGGTGAAGATCGAAGGTCCTTACGTCGCGCGCGCGCCGGAGGCGCCAGTCGGTCCGAGCACGTGGGTAGACATGACGAGGACGTTCACGACCTCGACGCCACCGGCGATGGCGCGCGGATGGATCGGGATCGTCGTGAGCGGAGCGCCCAGAGAGATGCGTACCGAGGGCAACGAGCTCATGATGCGCTTCCTCTCGTATCCCGAGATCGTCTCCGTCGACCCGAGCTCGCCCGCCCAGCGGGCCGGCCTCACCCCGGGAGATACACTGCTCGCCTACGACGGTCAGGACGTCCGTGGTGCCGACATCTCCATGACGAAGCTCCTCCGTCCGAGCGCCAGGATCACGGTCCGCGTGCGCCGCGATGGACGCGTCAAGGAGCTGCCGCTCGTCGTCGCCGAGGCGCCGTCGCGCATCATGATCCGGCGCGGCGACGAGCTGCGAGGCGCGGGGCAGTCCTGGGTGTACACGACGCCGCCAGATGTCGCGCCGAACCCCGTGCTCGCGCCGGCGGCTCCCACCGTACCCCGCACCCCCATGCCGACCCTCCCGCCGGCGTTCGCGACGCGGCCTGCGCCTGTGATCATGCCGCTGCCGCGCCCGTTCGAGCTCTCGCCAAGTGGCGTGGCGGGCGCGCAGATGGCGACGATCTCCGAAGACATGAAGGGGAGCCTGGGTATCCAGTCGGGTGTGCTGGTGACCATGGTGCCGGTCGGCACGCC
>JBJMNM010000306.1:0-2186 GCA_045804305.1 Gemmatimonadaceae bacterium
AGCATGGCGCAGGCGGACAGGAACAGCAGGCCCACGACGGGCAGCGATGCCGCGCGCAGTCGACGCATGCTCATGAGCCCACCTCGGCCGTCACGGCCCGTTGTACGCTGGAGCGGCGCCGGTTCTGGACGGAAACGGGAAGGAACAGCGTGAACGTCGTCCCCGCGTCGACCTCGCTCTCGCAGAGGATCCGACCCCTGTGCGCTTCCACGATCTCCTTGGCGATCGCGAGTCCGAGCCCGCTGCCTTTGGCCGAGGCGGCGCGCTGGTTGTCGGCCTGGTAGAACTTCTCGAACACGTGGGGCAGCTGCTCCGGAGGAATGCCGGCGCCGGTGTCGCGCACGGCGATGCGGACCCCGCCGTCGTCCGGAGCGGCAGTCAGCTCGATCGTCCCCCCCGCGGGAGTGAACTTGAAGGCGTTGGACAAGAGGTTTCCGGTCACCTCGTTGATTCGCTCCGCATCCCAAACGACTTCGTCCGGCAAGCCTGGCATGCGCGTGATGTGAAAGTCGATGCCGCGCTGCACCGCGAGGACATGAAAGGTTCGCTCCAGCTCATCCAGCATCCCGTGCAGCTTGATCGGCCGCGGATCGATCCGCCCTCCGCCGGCCTCGAACCGACTCACATCGAGCAACTGTGAGGCCAGTCGCGCGAGCGTGCGCCCCTGCGTGCCGATGGTGTCGATCACCTGCCGCTGCTTGTCCGACACCGGTCCGTAGATGCCCTCCTCCATGAGCTGCAGGTACCCGAGAATCACGTTGATCGGCGTCTTCAGCTCGTGCGACGCGATCGACACGTACTCGGCCTTGAGCTTGTCCAGCTCGGCAAGTTGCCGGCTCATCGTGCGAAAGCTCGAGGCAAGGCGCCCGAACTCGTCGCGGCGATCCGTCTCGTAGGCCAGTGCGTGGTCGAGCTCGCCTTCCGCGACCGCCCGCATACCCTCCTCGAGCGCCGTCACCGGCTGGCTGATGGACCGTGTGAGCCAGAGCGCGATGGCGCTGGCCAGCAGCAGCGCGAAGACCAGGGCTGCGAGGGAGACCTGCTCGGCTTTCGCGAGCTCCGACTCGGCCTCGAGGACGCGCGCTCGCGTGCGGGTGCGAAGCTCCTGTTCCACCGGCGAGATGGCGACGTCGGCATCGTGCAGAGCCGGGACAACGGTCTTCTGAGAGATCGAATCCGCTTCGGCGCTCCGCCCAGCGCGCATGGCGGCGAACTCGCGCTCCGCCGCGGGCCGCACCTGTTCCAGATCGGCGTGAATGCGACGCGACGCCGAATCGAGGTTGTACAGATCGAGGGAATCGGCCAGCGCCTCGGCGCGGCGCAGCGCGTCGCGCAGCTCCGCATACACGGTATCGCTCTTCACCACGCCGAGCGCGACTTCGCGCGCGCGGACGTCGCCCAGCGCATCGCGCAGGCGGCCGAGCACGAGTGAGGCCTGGAACTCGCCTTCGCGCAGGCTCCGCACCTGATCGTGCAGGCGGTGCATGCTGGTTCGCGCCACGACGAGCGGCACGATGAGGACGGCGGCGATGATGACGAGGCCGAGGGCGAGCCTCGAGCGCAGGGTCATGTCGGATTATTACAGGGCGAGTGCGGGTGAGGGCCGGCAATGCAAGGAGCCGGCCGCGGCGACCCTTTGCCGTACCAGGGAGGCCGTGTACCATTGGAGGTTCGGCCCCTCAGCGCGCCACCTCCGCCGCCTCGCGGGTGTGGCGTTCCTGCTCCGGGATTCTAGACGTGGCGGCGTCCGCGCGCCACTCGCCCGATACCGCAACATGCCCTCCGCTTCCATTCCGTTCGCCCGCCTCGCCGAGCTGCCCACGCACGTCGGCCACACCGTCACCGTTCGCGCGTGGGTGACCCACGTGCGCTCCTCCGGCAAGATCGCCTTCGCCGAGCTGCGCGACGGCACCGGTGTGTGCCAGACCGTCTTCGTGAAGAGCCAGCTCCCGCCTGAGGTGTGGGCGCGCTTCGCCGAGCTGACCACGGAGACGTCGGTGGCGATCACCGGCGAGGTTCGCGCCGAGCCGCGTGCGCGCGGCGGCTATGAGATCGGCGTGTCGGATCTGCAGATCGTGGGGCCGAGCCCGAGCGATTATCCCATTCAGCCGAAGGAGCACGGGATCGATTTCCTGCTCGACAACCGTCACTTCTGGCTTCGCTCGCCGCGCCAGCGCGCGATCATG
>JBJMNM010000307.1:0-5806 GCA_045804305.1 Gemmatimonadaceae bacterium
GGGGGCGCGCTGCGCGTGGGCAACTCCATCCGCGTGGCTTACTACGACCAGAACCTCGGCCAGGTCCCGCTCGACAAGACGCTGTACGAAGCGATCTACGAGCTCCGCCCCCAATGGGAACGGCGGCTCGTGCAAGGGCACCTCGGCCGGTTCGGATTCTCGGGCGACGAGGTGCAACGCAAGGCGGACACGCTCTCGGGGGGCGAGCGGGCGCGGGTCGCGCTCGCGATGCTCATGCTCACTCGCGCCAACCTGCTGGTGCTGGACGAGCCGACGAACCACCTGGACGTCGAGACGATCGAGGTGCTGGAAGACGCGATCGAGACCTACGAGGGCACGGTGATCCTCGTGAGCCATGACCGCGCCATGCTTCGTGCGCTGGCCAGCAAGGTGTGGGTATTGCACGACCGCCACATCACGGCCTTCGACGGCACCTTTGCCGAATGGGAGGTGGTGAGCGAGGAACGAGCGCACGCGGCGGCGGTGCGGGCGTCGGAAGAAATCGCCTTGCGCCGAGTCGACGAGAAGAAGCGCACTGCTTCCAAGCAGGAGCGCTCGACTACCGACGTCGACAGCCAGCGAAGGTCGTTGCGACAGGCGCGAGACCGTGCCGCCGAAGCCGAGCGGAAGGTGTCGGAGATCGATGGCCAGATCACCACCCTGACGACGACGCTGGACGACCCCGAGCTCTATACGAAGCCGGACGGTGTAGAACGGGCGCACAAGCTCGGCGCACAACTCGATACGTTGCGGGCACGTCTCGACAAGGCGCTGGCCGCCTGGGAGCAGGAAACCGCAGCACTCGAGGCCCTCGAGCGCGCGACGGTCCAATGACGGAGGTACGTCCGTGACCCCATGGGTCCAGCGGCTGTTGATCGCGAACGTCGTGATGTTCTTTCTGCAGCAGGTCGTGCCGGGGATCAACGGGGCACTGATCCTGGTGCCCGCCGCCGTTCTCGTGCGGCCCTGGACGCTCGTGACTTACATGTTCCTGCACGGTGGGCTGATGCACATCCTGTTCAACATGCTCGCTCTGTATTTCTTCGGGCCTCGCGTTGAGCAGCGCATCGGATCGGAGCGGTTCTTCGCGCTGTACTTCATCAGCGGGATCACCGGCGGCGTGCTCTCGTACTTCTTCACACCATTCGCACAGATCCTCGGCGCCTCGGGAGCGGTGTATGGCGTGCTCCTCGCCTACGCTCGCTTCTGGCCGCGCGACCAGATCTACATCTGGGGCATCCTGCCGGTCGAAGTGCGCTGGCTGGTCATCTTCTACACCCTGCTCTCGCTCTGGGGGGGATTCAGCGGTGGCTCGGGGGTCGCGCACTTCGCCCACCTCGGCGGCTTCATCGGCGCATATCTCTATCTGCTGTTCATCGAACGGCACCAGGGCGCGAAACGGTTCCGTCGCACGGCAACGGCCCCGCCACCGAGCAAGGATGCCATGCTCGGCAACTGGCGCAACGTGGATCGCAAGAACGTCCACGCGGTGAACAAGGACGAGGTGGACCGGATCCTGGACAAGATCAGTGCGACGGGGCTCAACAGCCTCACGCCGCAGGAGCGCACCTTCCTCTCGAACTTCGTTCCGCCCGACGACCGAAAGCCGCCGCCGAGCTAGTACCAGCTAGAACTCTCCCACGAAGTTGATCTCCGGCTCGAGGTCGTGGCCGGAGTTCTCCTTCACCGCCTTCTGGGCGTGCCGCACCAACGCGATCACCTCCGCGCTGGTCGCCTCGCCAAGGTTCACCATGATGTTGGCGTGAATGTGCGAGATCTGGGCGTCGCCGATGCGGAACCCCTTGAGCCCGCACGCATCCACGAGCCGTCCGGCGCCGACACCCTCGATCTTCTTGAAGATGGAGCCCGCACTCGGATGCCACTCGAGCCAGGGATGTCTGCTTCCGCGCCAGCTGAGGTTCTCCTGCATGATGCGATGCATCACGTTGGGATCGCCGCGCTCGAGCTTGAAGGTGGCGGCGAGGGCGAAGTCTCTTCGGTGATGGAAGATCGTGTCGTCGTACCCGAAGCGCATGTACGCCTTGTCGACCGTCTTCCGCTCGCTCTCCTCCGTGAGGAGATCGGCCGACTCGAACACCTCGGCGATGAACATCGTTCGCTCGCGCTCCGGTGCCGGAGAGAGGAAGTGCAGGTTCTGCCAGATGGCGCCGCCCACCGTGCTTGGAATCCCGACATAGTGCTCGAGACCGCTCCAGCCGCGACGCACCGCCTCCGGGATGAGCCTCGACATCACGGCGCCGCTCTCGACCCAGACGCGTCCATCATCGTGAAAAATCGAATGTGTGGCTACGTTCCGGATGACGAGGCCGCGAACGCCCTTGTCGGCAATGAGGACATTGGCGCCGAGTCCCAGGACGAAATACGGAACCTGAGCTTGGCGGGCGGTTACGATGGCATGCGCCAGGTCATCCGCGGTGTCGGCTTCGTAGAGCAGGTCGGCCGGACCGCCGATCTTGAAGGTCGTGTAGGGCGCCAGCGCAACATTGCGCCTGAGGGAAGGACCGTGAAGCTCGGCAGCAACGTGCTCGAGCGCCGCACGGTCGATTGGAGGGGCCGACGACGGAAAGGGGATCTTGGACATGAGTCAGGGAAAGAAATCATGAGAGCCGAGCAATCGCTACCGCGCCGCTCGCTGCTACGCACGACACTGGCCGCGGCGTTTTGCCTGCTCGCGGTCGCGTCCCTTCCCATCCAGGCCCAGCGGGCGGAACTGGAGCGCCGCATCAAGCGCGACACGCTGCCCAACGGCCTCGAGGTCATCGTGGTGGAGAACCACGGCGTTCCGTTGGTGACCATCGAGGCCAATGCGCGCAATGGCTCCTTCACGCAGTCGCCGACGTACGAAGGGCTGTCGCACCTCTACGAGCACATGTTCTTCAAGTCGAACACGAGCTACCCACAGCCGGAGCAGTTCGTGGCACGCGCCTCCGAGCTCGGTGCGGTGTTCAACGGCACTACCCAGGAAGAACGAGTCAACTACTACCTGACCGTCCCCTCCGACAGCGCCATGCCGGCGATGGCGTTCCTCGCGTCGGCGCTGCGCAACCCGCTCTTCCGGCCTGATGAGCTGGAGCGCGAGCGTGCGGTGGTGATCGGAGAGTACGATCGGGCGGAATCCGACCCGGGCTACGCGCTCCAGACGGCGATGGGGAAGACGCTCTGGGGCAGCGCATGGAGCCGCAAGAATCCGCTCGGTGAGCGCGCCGTGATCCTCAAGACGACGCCCGAGCAGATGCGCACCATCCAGCGCAAGTACTACGTGCCCAACAACACGGCGCTGATCGTGGCCGGCGACGTCACAGCCGACTCGGTCTTCGCCGCGGCTCGACGTCTCTTCGGCGATTGGCGGCGAACCACCGACCCGTTCGTCACGGATCCCATCCCGCCCGTCCCACCCCTGCAGGGGAACAAGGCCGTCATCGTGGAACAGCCGGTGAACGTCGTGTTCGTGATGGTCCAATGGCAGGGGCCCGGCGCGCACGCCGATGTTCCCGCGACCTACGCAGCCGATGTATTCTCCGATGTGCTCAACCAGCCGGGCTCGCGCTTTCAGCGAAAGCTGGTGGACAGTGGCCTCTGGCAGTCGATCGGCGTGAACTACTACACGCTCAACCAGGTGGGACCAATCACGATCAGCGGCGCCGTAGCGCCGGACAAGCTGCGCGATGCCATCGCCGCGCTCGACCGCGAATTGCTCGATGTCGTCAAGCCCGGCTACATCACGAGTGACGCCGTGGACGGCGTGAAGCGGCAGCGCATCGTGGGCACGATGGAGAGTCTGGAGCGCTCCTCGGGCTTCGCGCACCAGCTGGGCTTCTGGTGGGCCGTGACGGGGCTCGACTACTTCTTCGGCTACGTGGACACGATGGCGAAACAGACGCCCGACGACCTGCGGCGGTACGCCGCGCGCTACATCCTCGGCAAGCCGCGCGTGACGGGAGTGCTGCTCTCGCCCGAGACACGCCGAGCGCTCAAGCTCACCGAAGCAGAGCTCACCGCGGGAGGCACGCCGTGAAGCGCCTCTCCCTGCTCGCGCTCATGGCGCTCGGTGCAGGTCTGTCGGCGGTGGCGGCCCCGCCGGCGACGATCGAAGCCGCGCTTTCACCGTCCGTGGTCGTACCCGATACGGCCATCACGACCAAGTTCGACGTGGACGGGATTCCGGTGATTCTGCGCCGCAACACCGCGAACGAGGTCGTGGTTGCCAACCTCTACCTGCTCGGCGGCACGCGGCAGCTCACCCCGCAGACCGCCGGCATCGAGGCGATGCTGCTGGTGGCGAGCGAACGTGGCACGAAGAAGTTTCCCGGCTCCGCACAACGCCAGCGCACCGCTCGCCTCGGCAGCACGATCGGCATCGAAGCGAGCGACGACTGGAGTGCGATCGGTCTCCATGCCATCCGCAACACTTTCGATTCCACGTGGGCACTGCTTGCCGATCGCGTGATCGCTCCGACACTCGACCCGGCAGAAGTGGCGATCGTGCGGGAGCAGATGGTGACGGCTGCTCGTCAGCGCGGCACCGACCCTGATGATGCGGCGACCGAGCTGGCGGACAGCCTGTTGCATCAGAACCACCCCTACTCCATTCCCACGGCCGGCACGGCGCGCTCGCTTGCGTCGATCACGGTGCCGCAGCTGCGGCAGTATCACGCGCAGCACTTCGTCACGTCGCGCATGCTGCTCGTGGTGGTGGGCAACGTGGAGCGCGCGCAGGTCGAGCGACTCGTCCGCTCGACGCTCGCCACGCTGCCGCGCGGCAGCTACAAGTGGACGCCGCCACCCGCGCTTCCGGCTGGTTCGAATGCGGTGGCGTTCGACAATCGTCCCCTGCCCACGAACTATCTGCTGGGCTACGTGCCCGGGCCCCCGGCCACGAGTGCCGACTACCCGGCGCTGCGCGTGGCTACGGCTGTGCTCTCGGGGCGATTGTTCACCGAGGTGCGGTCACGCCGCAATCTGAGCTACGCGGTGGAGTCGCCCTTCCTGGAGCGTGCCTATGCAGTGGGCGGTCTGTATGTCACCACGGTGGACCCCAACGCGGTCCTTCGCATCATGCGTGACGAGCTGAGCGCCCTGCAGAACGAGCAGGTGGAGTCGGCGGGCCTCAAGCGGCTCGAGCAGCAGTTCATCACCGAGTACTACCTGAAGAACGAGACCAACGCCGACCAGGCCAACGTGCTGGCGCGCGCCGAGCTGTATCAGGGAGACTATCGCGCGGCGGACCGCTTCATGGAAGACATGCGAAGGGTCACGCCAGCCGACGTGGAGCGGGTGGCAAAGAAGTATCTCACCAACTTCCGCTTCGCCTTCGTGGGCGACACGACCAAGGTCGACCGCTCGCTGCTGGGACAGTTCTGACACAAGCCGGGCCGGCGCCTCAGCGCGCCGGCCTGCCAGCGCGCGCCGCGAGCACCGCACGCACGTCGCCCAGCGTGCCGCCGAGCGCGCGCAATGCCACCATCGCATGATAGAAGAGGTCAGCCGTTTCTTCCCGTGCGCGGCCAACGTCGCCGTCCGCGCATGCCGTGATCAACTCGGCTGCTTCCTCCCCGATCTTCTTGAGCCGCAGATTGCGGTCGCCGAGGAGGCGGCGGGTATAGCTTGGCGACTCCGGCGATGCGGCGGCCGCGCTCCGCGCTCCGATCGTCGCGTCCAGCGCAGAGAGCGCGTCCGAGGCGAGCGCACTGCCGCCGAAGCACGACATGGCCCCGGTGTGACATGCGGGCCCCGCTGGCTCGACCCGCGCGAGCACGGCGTCGCCGTCACAGTCGGGGGTGAGTGA
>JBJMNM010000308.1:0-4837 GCA_045804305.1 Gemmatimonadaceae bacterium
CCCGCTCGGAATTTGATGAAGGACGAATCCGACGTCACCGAGGTCGACGGTGTGTCCGGCATTCGCGCCGCCTTGATAGCGGACCACCCAATCGGCTCGCTCCGCGAGCACGTCGACGAGCTTGCCCTTGCCCTCGTCGCCCCACTGCGCCCCGACGACGACGACCACGCGCGAATTCGGACCGAACATGACGCTCCCGCTCAGTAGACACAAAACGCCCCGCGAGGCGCGGGGCGTTGGTTAAAGCTATGGCTCATGTACTGGAAGTCAACGCGTGTCATCCCGCAGGAGCGAGCGAGTGCGGGATGACAACGAACGGCACTCTAGAAGATCGCGCTGAACAGAATCAACGCCGCCATCGCGATCCCGATCGCCACCTTCATCGCTGCCGCGACCACGCGGCCAAGGAGTGCGCCCGTGGCCACCTTGGTGGCGCCGCCGGCGTTGCCGCGCGAGAGCTCCGCGACGAACGCCCCAATGAACGCGCCGGCGAACGCACCGATCACGGAACCGACGATCGGCACCGGCACGCCCATGAACGCGCCCACCATGCCGCCGATGATCGCGCCCCAGCTCGCGCGGCGAGAGCCGCCGAACTTCTTCGTGTATTTCGCCGTGAGCGAGAACTCGATCAGCTCGCCCACGAGCGCCATCACCGCGACGACGACGACGATGAAGGTACCGATGGAGTTCGGGACGAGCAGCGAGTAGCCGAGCGCCGCGCCGGCCATGATCCACGTGCCCGGCAGACCGAACGGGATCATGATCAGGCCGAGCACCAGACACAGGATGAGGATCAGCACTTCCATCAGGCGAGCGCCTCCACGGCGCGGGCGAGGAGGATCGCGACGTCGTCGATGCCGTCGCCGCGCAGATTGGTCAGCGAATCGGAGGGCGTGTGCACGCGGCGCAGCGTCGCGAAGGAGCCGCGGCTCACGGTGACGGTGCTCCACCCGCGCTCGGCGAACGCAACGGAGTCCGTCACGAGCCCGAGCGGCATGCGACGCACGCGGACCGCCGCCGGCGCGATGCCGCGCAGAGTGTGCATGAGTGACCGCGGCGCCCGGCCCGAGTACATGATCGTCAATGCTCCGTCGTCGTCCACACCATCACAGTTGATCGCCGTGGCCACAGGCACGGATCGGGCCCAGGCGCGCGCACCGGCGAGTCCCAGCTCTTCGGCGCTCGGCACCAGCACCCCGAACGCCACATCCGGCGGCACCATGCCCGCCGCCGCGAGCACGGCCGCCACGCCGGACGCGTTGTCGACGGCGCCATCCGAACGCTCGCCCACCACGCTCGCCATGACGGGAATTCCCCCGAGCACGGCGGCCGCGCCCGCCGCCCACCAGGCCATACGCTGCGGGAACAGCGCGAGTTGCAGCGCGGCCGCGACGATCGCCAGCAGCACGGCCAGCACCAGCGTGACGACGCCACCGATGCGCAGCAGCGACGGCACGGGCTGCGATTTGCTGTCCACGTGCGCCACCAGCCACACACGCGGCCACTCGGCCCCGCGCGCCGCCACGAGGTTCTCGCTTTCAGCACGCCGCCAGGGCAGTGTGAGCACGCCGTCGCCAAGCACGGCGGACGCGAACGCGCCGGTGAGCACCGCGCCGAACGCCAGACCGGCCAGCGCGGCGATCGGTGCACCCGTCAGACCCAGTGCCGCGGACGCGAGCACCGTCGCGACCGTCAGCGCGCCGCCGATCGGCAGGCCGTATCGGCCGGGAAACTCGGAGTACTCGAACGGCTCGCGCCGCACCGAGAATCCTAGGTCGCCGAGCACACGCGACACATAGTCGCGCGCGGAGCGCTCGGCCGTGCTGCCCGCCGGACGCGGCACGCGTGCGAGGACGGCGAGGTGCGCTCTGCCGATCCCCGACGGTGCCGTGGCCATCAGCGTGCCGGGGTCGGGTCCGCCGTCTGGACCAGCTCGCGCACCGTGGCCAGCGCCGGTGCCGCGAGTGGAAGAAGGGGCGGACGAGGCTTGCCGCCGCGCAGCCCAACGGCATCCATCGCGGCTTTCACGCCGGGCACGCCCAACCCGCCGACGATGCGCGCGGCGACCGGTCCGAGTCGCGCCTGTGCGGCAGCCGCGGCCGCCGCGTCGTCATCACGAACGGCGCGCAACACGTCGAGCGCGATCGCCGGCGCGAACAGCGCCACCGCCAGGATCGCACCGCGCGCGCCCATGCGGAGCGCGTCGGCGAGCAGCGTGCCGCTTCCGGTGAGCACGCGGAAGGAGTCGCTCTGCGATTCCAGGTAGCGCCCGAACAGCGCGGCGTCGCCCGAGCTGTCCTTCATCCCCACGATGTTCTGGTGCGTGGCCAGCGCGGCGATGACCTCGGGCGGCGTGGCGAAGTGCATGTACTTCGGGATCGTGTACACCATCACCGGCACCGGGCTCGCATCCGCGATACGCAGGTAGTGATCGCGCAGCGCGTCGGGCGAGACCGCGTCCCCGTAATAGTGCGGCGCGACCACCAGCACCGCATCCGCGCCGCGCTCGGCCACCGCGCGATTGCGCGCGATCACGGCGCGCGTGGACTCGGCGCCGGTGCCGACGATCAGCGCGCGAGCGCTTGGCACCGCGACCCGGGCCATCTCGACCAGGCGCATGCGCTCGCTCTCCTCGAGCAACGCGGCTTCGCCAGTGGATCCGCTCACGACGATGCCGTGCAGCCCCGCGGCGAGATGAGCACGGACGTTGTGCACGAACGCCTCGCCATCGACATCGCCAGCGTCGTCGAACGGCGTGACGACCGGCGCGAGAATTCCCTCGAGCGAGATCACGAGTTGAGGAAGTCGAAGGCCCCTGCCCCCTGCGTGACGCCGTCCAGCCCTCCGTTGGGCGGGCCGCTCGTCTGCGCCAGGGTGTCCGAGGCTTGCTGCTCGATGACCGCGCCCGGCGACGTCTCCGCCGGGGAGCGACGGAACATCCGCATCTTGAGCTCGAAGTCGGAGGGATTCGTCGCCGAGGCCATGGCTGTCTCGAACGTCACTTCGCCCTCCTGTACCAGGTCGGTGAGGTGCTGGTCGAAGGTCTGCATGCCGTACTGATCCCGCCCGTCAGCGATGTAGTCCCGGATCTCGTGGATGCGCTTGCCATCGGCGATCATGTCCCGCACCGCCGGCGTGACGACGAGGATCTCCGCGGCGACCGCGCGCCCCTTGCCGTCCGCGCGCGGCAGCAGACGCTGCGACACGACGGCGTGCAACGACTCGCTGAGGCGGATGCGCACGACTTCCTGCTCCTCGGGCAGAAACATCGCCATGATGCGCATGATCGTGCTCTGCGCGTCCGGCGTGTGCAGCGTGGAGATGAGCAGGTGTCCCGTCTCCGCCGCCTTGATGGCCGTGTCGATCGTCTCGGCGTCCCGCATCTCGCCGATCATCACCACGTCGGGATCCTGACGCAGGGCAGCTCGCAAACCCATTTTGAAGTCTTGTGTATCACTACCAATTTCGCGTTGGGTAATGGAGCTCTGCACGTCGGTGTGCAGGAACTCGATCGGGTTCTCGAGCGTGAGAATGTGGCGGTTCTCGGTGCGATTGATGTAGTTCACCATCGCCGCCATCGTGCTCGACTTGCCCGATCCGGTCACGCCCGTGACGAGCACCATGCCCCGTTCGGCCTGGGCCACGCGGGACAGCACCGCCGGTAACCGCAGCGTCTCGAACGTCGGCACCTCGAACGGGATGACGCGCATCACGATCATGAAGCTCGACCGCTGCTTCAGGATGTTCACGCGAAAGCGCCCGATACCGTTCGCCGCCCAGGAGCAGTCGTAGTCCGTGAGCGTGTCGATCCGCGCCTTGTCGTCCTCATTGGACATGAGGTGCAGCGCGATCGTGCGCGTCTGCTCCGGCGTGAGCACCTGCTTGGTGAGCGGCACGAGCCGACCGTGGATCCGCGCGCGGAAGACGTCTCCGGCCTTGATGTGGAGGTCCGACGCCCCGCGGTCCACCGCCGCCTTGATGATGCGCTCCATGCGATCAGTATCCTGCCTGTTTGTCGACGAGGTTGCGCAACGGCTCGCCGTGCACGTAGCGGCGCCAGTTGTCGAGAAAGAGATCGAGCTGCCTGGGCCAGAACCGCCGGGGTGACACGGGCGATACGTGCGGAACGACGAGGGCGTTGGGAAGGTGCCAGAGCGGGCTCGTGGCCGGCAGTGGCTCCTGCCGGAACACGTCGAGCACCGCGCCACGAATGCGTCCCTGTCGGAGCAGGTCCGCCAGGGCCGTCTCGTCCAGCAGCGCACCCCGCGCGACGTTCACCACGATCGCCGTCCCGGAAAGGCGCTCAAGACGAGCTCTTGTCATCAGTTCCGTAGTATCGGCCGTGAGGGGCGCGGCCAACACGAGCACGTCGGCGCCAGGCAGCTCGTCGTCGAGGGCCGAAGTGCCGACCACGCGCGCGAAGCCCTCAGGGGTGCCCAGCTCGGGGCGGCGCCGGACGCCGACGCACGTCGCCCCAAGGGCGGACAGTCGCCTGGCCGTCCCGCCCCCCAGGCCGCCGGTGCCGACGATCAGCACGCGGCACTCGGAGAGCTCGCGCAGCGGAGCGTCCAGGGCGACGAAGAAGGCCTTGCTCCACTCTCCCCGCTGCTGCTGCGCGATGGCCACGTCGAGCCCGCGCAGGAAGTGGAGGACCCCGGCGACGACGAACTCCGCGATCGGCGCACCGTGGACTCCGGCGGAGTTGGTGACGAGGATGTCGGTCGAACCGATGCCCGAGTTGAGCACGTTCCCCACGCCCGCGGCGGCCGAGTGCACCCAGCGGAGCCGCTTCGCGGCGGCCAGGAGGTCCGGGGTGAAGCCGAAGCCGAAATAC
>JBJMNM010000309.1:0-3083 GCA_045804305.1 Gemmatimonadaceae bacterium
ACGGATCTTCGCGATCATCATGCTCGGCGCCGCCGAGTATTACCTCGTCAAGATGGGGCAACTGCTGATATGACGCTTCCGACTCGATCGATCCGCGCAGCCTTCGTCGCCGGCGCGCTCATGCTCGCGGCACCGCGGCTCGCGCACGCGCAGGACGGCGGTCTCGCGCTCGGCGTCGTTGCGCCGAGCGCGTCGGTTCAGACGCTCGATGGCAGAACCGTCGATCTCGCGCAGGTCACCAGGGGCGGTCCCGCGGTCATCGAGTTCTGGGCAACCTGGTGCGAGAACTGCGAGCACCTGCTCCCCGCGCTCCAGCGCGCGTATACGACGTACGGCAACCGCGTGAAGTTCGTGGGCGTGTCGGTGAGCGTGAACCAGAGCGTGAAGCGCGTGCAGCTGCACGTCGCGAAGCACAAGGTGCCGGGCGTGCAGCTGTTCGACACGCAGGGTCAGGCGACGGACAAGTGGGACGTTCCCGCCACGTCACATGTCGTCGTGCTGAACAAGCAGGGGAAGGTCGTCTACACCGGCGTGGGTGGGACGCAGGATCTCGACGCGGCGATCCGGAAAGCGCTGTAGCTATCGATTGACCGTCGCCATTCCGCCTTCGGGGTAGCGCGTCCCTGACGCGACGCCCTTCGGCGCGATCGCGTCGATCCTCCGCAGATCCTCCGGCGTGAGCTGCACATTCAGCGCGCCGACGTTCTCCTCGAGATACTTCACGCGCTTCGTGCCCGGGATCGGGACGATGTCCTCGCCCTGATGTAGCAGCCACGCGAGGGCGAGCTGTGCCGGGGTGCAGCGCTTCTGCTTCGCCATCTGCTCGATGAGCTTCACGAGCTCCAGGTTCTTCTGGAAGTTCGCGCCCTGGAAGCGCGGCTGATTGCGGCGCCAGTCGTCAGCGGGGAGATCGTCGAAGCTCTTGAACTGGCCGGTGAGGAAGCCGCGACCGAGTGGGCTGTACGGCACGAACCCGATGCCGAGCTCGCGAATGGTCGGGAGGATCTCGTCTTCCGGATCGCGGCTCCAGAGTGAGTACTCGGTCTGGAGCGCGCTGATCGGATGCACCTTGTGCGCTCGGCGAATGGTCGCCGGTGCGGCTTCGCTGAGGCCCAGGAACTTGACCTTCCCCGCGGTCACCAGCTCGGCCATCGCGCCGACCGTCTCCTCGATCGGCACGGTGTTGTCCACGCGGTGCTGATAGTAGAGGTCGATATGATCGGTGCCGAGCCGCTGGAGCGACGCGTCGCACGCCTTGCGCACGTACTCGGGTGACCCCGAGATACCGAGGAAGGCGCCGTCGAGTGAGCGCACGTTGCCGAACTTCGTCGCGAGCACGACCTGATCTCGCTTCCCCTTTATCGCGCGGCCAACGAGCTGCTCATTGGTGAATGGACCGTACATGTCGGCCGTGTCGAGGAAGTCGACCCCGAGCTCGAGCGCGCGATGGATGGTGCGGATCGATTCATCGTCGTCGCGCCCGGAGTAGAAATCCGACATCCCCATGCAGCCGAGGCCGAGGGCGGAAACGGACGGGCCGATGCGGCCGAGTTGGCGATGGTGCATGTGACCTCGTGCGAGTGAGCGGTGAGCGGTGAGTGGTGGCTGCGGTTGACGCCGTTATGGTTCACGGCTCACGGCTAATGGTTGAGAGGCATCGAGCGCTCAAAGGAACAGCCCTTCCACGGAGAGATATCGCTCGCCCGTGTCATAGCAGAAGGCAATCACCCTGCTCTTCTCCGGCAGCTCGGGCAGCTTCTTCGCCACGGCGGCAAGCACCGCGCCGGAAGAGGGGCCGACGAAGATGCCCTCTTCCTTCGCGGCGCGGCGGGCGTGCTCGAAGGCATCGTCCTCTGTCACCTGGATGTAGCCGTCGACGACGTCGGCGTGAAAGTTCTTCGGGACGAAGCCGGCGCCGATGCCCTGGAGCTTGTGCGGCGAGTGCGTGCCGCCGCTCAGCACCTGCGACTTCTCCGGCTCGACGGCGAAGGTCTTGAAGCCCTTCCACGTCTTCTTCAGCACCTCGCTCACGCCGGTGATGTGGCCGCCGGTGCCGACGCCGGTGATCAGATAGTCGAGCCCGTCGGGGAAGTCATTTAGGATCTCGCGCGCCGTCGTCTTGCGGTGGATCTCGAGGTTGGCGGGATTCTCGAACTGCTGCGGCATCCATGCGTTCGGCGTCGCGGCGACGATCTCTTCAGCTCGCGCGATCGAGCCCTTGATCCCCTTCTCCCTCGGCGTCAGCTCGAGCTCGGCGCCGTACGCCGCGAGCACGCGACGTCGCTCAACGGACATCGAGTCGGGCATCGTGAGGATGCAGCGGTATCCCTTCACGGCGGCCGCCATGGCGAGGCCGATCCCCGTGTTCCCCGACGTCGGCTCCACGATGACACTCCCCTTCTTGAGGATGCCGCGCCGCTCGGCGTCATCGATCATGGCGACGCCGATGCGGTCCTTGATGCTGCCGCCCGGGTTGGCGCGCTCGAGCTTGAGCCAGACTTCGGCGTTCGGGGCGATCGAGGCGTAGAGGCGGTTGATGCGGACGTGCGGGGTGTCGCCGACGGTGTCGAGAATCGAGTTGGCACGCATGATCGGGCTGGTTCGAGGAGGTGCGCTCAGGCCGCAAGTTCGAATCCAGTTCGCGCTGGGCCGGTTCCTTGGCTGTTCTCGCCTGGATTCGCTGCGTCGGCGGTATGTCATCCCGCAGGAGCGAAGCGAGTGTCGGGACCTACTCACCTAGCTGAGTGGCTCGCCAAGGAGGCTAGGTCCCGACACTCGTTCGCTCCGCTCACTCCTGCGGGATGACAGCTCGCGCAGACGTCCCGACGCGCTCCAGCCCCGCGACGATCTCGGCGACATCGTCGACGGTCGTGCGCGGGTTCATCACGGTCACGCGCAGCACGCGTCGACCACCGAGATTCGTGGCGGTGATCCAGCCCGCCCCCGACCGATTGTATCGCTCGCGCAGATCGCGATTGACGACATCGAGTACATCATCGCTCATCGAGCCGTCGCCGATCCAGCGGAAGCAGAGGATGTTGCACTCCGGCGCGTGCAGGACCTCGAACCGGGGATGCGCCGCC
>JBJMNM010000310.1:0-3677 GCA_045804305.1 Gemmatimonadaceae bacterium
CCGACATTCTCAACGAGTGCCGCACGAAGGGCATCGTCACCGTTGGAGCGGCGACCACGCCCGAGGAAGCGATGGCGCTCGAGGAGGCCGGCGTGGATGCGATCGTCGCATCGGGCTTCGAGGCGGGCGGGCATCGCGGCTCGTTCCTCCGCGCCGCGGACGATTCGCTCATGGGCACGATGTCGCTCGTCCCCCGCATCGTCGACATCGTCGACGTTCCGGTCATTGCCGCCGGCGGCATTGCCGACGGTCGCGGCGTGGTGGCTGCGCTGGCGCTCGGCGCCGAGGGCGTTCAGATCGGCACGGCCTTCCTGACGTGCGAGGAATCTGGCGCCGGCGCGCTTCATCGCGAAGCGCTGCTCGGGAGTGACGCAGGTCACACCGGCTTGACGAAGGGCTTCACGGGCAGGCTCGCCCGCGGCATCCACAACCGATTGATGGAGGAGTTGAATCGCCACGACACGGAAGTCCTGCCCTATCCGTTACAGCGAGCGCTCGTGAGAAACCTGTCGGTCGCGGCGGAGAAGGCGGGCCGGTCGGATCTGATGCCGCTGTGGGCGGGGCAGAGCGCGCCGCTGTCCAACTGCACCGACGTGTCCGCCTTCCTGGAGTCGCTGGTCGAGCACGTCACCTCGGCGACTCGCGGAACCCTATCTCCTCTCGGTCGTACAAGGTGACAACCTTGAAGCGAGGTAGGAGTGGGGGCTCAACCGCGGGCAGGCGATTCTTTTCAGATGGAAGGGAGTCGCGACGTGCTGGAGGTGGACGTCGTGGAGTGGGAGGCATCCCGCACTCCGCCGACGCCGCAGCGGCCCGAGTACTTCGTGGTTCGCACGCGCACGGGAGATCGCTACGTCCTCGTGCCGCTCGACGAACCGGTGCTCGACGTGCGCTGGCGCGGCATACCACTGCGTCGCTGACGACGCGCCAGCCATAGCGCGCGAGGCCAACCGCACGACCAAAAAAAAGGAGAGGACTTTGGAGTCGCGGAACTGGCTATGGTACGCGGAGGCGGGTTCGGACTCGGAGCATGTCGTTTCCGCGAAGATCCGCGGGAGTTTCCGCGAGGATCCGCGATAAAGCAGTTCAACGGCGTGATCGCGGATCTACGCGGAATGGAACAGCCGCGGATCCTCGCGGAAACAACGCTCGGCGCAGAGTCACGTCCTGCCGACTCCAAAAGCACATGCTTTGTGGCTCGCTGGGAGGCGGCGCGGCGCCTGAACCGTCAGGCCGTCCTCCGCGTTCCTCCGCGTCCTCTGCGTTAAAGGCACTTGGCAAGAGCATTGAACGCAGAGGGGCGCAGAGGAGGACGAACGACAACAACGACGAATGCGACGAATGCGACGAATGCGACGAATGCACGGAAACGACGGAAGCGGCAGGAGACGCCGCTACGCCGCTCGCGCGTCGAACACCTTGCGCCCCAGCCACGCACCGAACGCGGCGATGAGCGCGACCGCCGCCCACGACAGCGGCTGACCGGCGAGCTTGAGCCCGACGAGGTCGATCCCGATCGCCGCCGCGATCGCGGCGAGCAGGCCGAAGGGCGCTCCCTTTACCAACGCGCGGCCGAGTGACTGGCGGCGGTTGTCGGAGTGTCGCGCCCAGCCGGCGAGCAGGATACCGGCAATGGCCGCGCTGACGAACACCCACGGCCACGCGAAGCGCAACGACTGAGAGCTCGGCGCCATGCCGTCCGCGGTTGCGGTGATCTCGTGCTCGCCGGGCATGCCCGAGCGCACCGTGATCGTGTTGCTGCCGTTCGCGACGGCCGTGATGGAGCTCGGGCTGAGCTGAAGGTCGGGCGACTCGAGGCGGACGAGCACCGTGTCGCGCGACGTCAATCCTGGCGGCAGCGCTACGGAGACCTGCGTCGTCGCGAGGCCGAATCCTTCAATGCTGCGCGGTGCGACGTGCAGCGACAGATGCGGCGTGTAGATCGGCAGCGGCACGTCCACCCCCGCGCTGTCGCCCGTGGCCTGCACGTGGAGTTGCAGCGAGTCGGCCGCGCGAGTGCTGAGCTGGATCGGCACGTACTCGAGCCCCGTGTGCTTGACGGCCAGCGCCGCCGGCGCGATGTCACCGGCCCGGGAGAGTGTGAGCAGCATGGCGAGCGGGCTCGCCAGCTCCCGTGGCGGCGCGGCGAGACGGCCTTTATCCTCGATGCCCACGTACGCCGAGCCGCGGAAGACGCGAGCCGCGGCGTCGTAGACGAGCCCACCACCCTGGAGCACCACTCTCGGCACGAACACGGACACCGTGCCCGCCGAGTCGACGGTGAGATACTCGACGGGAAGCACGCCGGCGAGCGTCCTGGAGCTGCCTTCGCTCGCCGGGTTGCGCGACACCTGCGGCGCGAGCACAGCCGTGTCGGCCGTCTTGCGAACGATCCACTCGCCGGGCTTGAGCGTGACGCTGGTCTGACTTGCCGGCAGCGCGACCTGGCCTGATGGTCTTACGACGCGGATCTCGGCATTCGCGCGCGTGCCGAGTGCGCGGTCGATCTGCTCGCGGCGGACGACGTGCTGTTGCAATTGAGGCGCGCTCGCGGCGGCTGTCTCGGCGCGGGGCTGGATGCGCGCGTCGGGGACGAGAATCCTGCTGCGGTCGAGAACGATGATCCGACCATCGCGAGGAATGGGCGCGCGTTGGGCCAGCGTCGCGCTGGGGGACAGCGCATACACGAGTGCGAGCAGAAGAAGGAGTCGTGGCATGACTCACTCCGTCGGAGTGGTTGGGTGATACTCCGGCCTTCCCCTCGGAAGCGCAAGCGCCACGCTGCACCGGGCCGCAATGTTAACCCGTTCTCATAATCGCGCCTGCGCCTTCCGCCGCTCGGCGATATCGGTATGCTTGTCGGCGTCCGGTTGGTCTACCGTCACGACAACACCGAGGCTGCCATGCTGCGAGTCACGCTGTGCGGCGCGCTGATCGTGCTCCCTGCCGCGATCCTGGCGCAGGATCCCGACGCCACGCCGACATACCGTCTCACGCAGACGTACGTGCGCGAGCTGGCGTCGCAGAACTCGCTCCTGTTCCGCATGCCGGTCACGATCAAGGGTCGCACGCAGTCGGTTCACGGCGTCGGCGAGGATTGCGAGATGCACCTCGCTGGGTCGGCCGGGATGAAGATCGGCTTCCCCGGCCAGGTCGTCGTCGAGCCGCCCAATCTCTGCAGGAACGATCCGCCCGCCGCGCTCGGCGGATCGTGGGGCGACGTGTTCGACACGCACGTGCTGAACAAGAGCTGCACCGCCGTCGGCTTCCCGCGGCTCTATGCGGAGCATCTGAAGAACGGCAAGCCGCCGGCGAATCCGCCGCACATGGTGGAGATCCATCCCGCGATGGCGCTGGAATGCGGCAGCGCGCAGCCGATCTCCTTCGCGTCCTTTCTGACCATCCACCCCGGCATGGCGGCGATCCTGGAGACGTCGGTGGAGAAGTGCCTCGTCGGGTTCAAGCTGTGGGTGCGGCGCGCCACCGTGAACAACAAGGCTGAGTACCAGTTCTTCGAGGACCGCCCGGGTCCCTGCGGCAACTTCGCCGTGGTGGACGCGGTGGTCGATCCACGCTACGTGCGGGTCGTGAACGGCGGCCACTCGGCGATCGCGCAGGTGTGGACCGGCGACGCCGGACCGTTCCCGCTCAAGCTGTACAGCTACGCGAACACTCCC
>JBJMNM010000311.1:0-7744 GCA_045804305.1 Gemmatimonadaceae bacterium
GCCACCGACGCGATGGTCGCATGGACGGAGCGCGTGGGACGGCAGGATCTGATCCGGGATGGCTACATCGCGAGTCGGAGCCGCCATAATCTCGGGCTCGCGATCGACCTCACCCTGGTGGACGCTCGATCCGGATCGCCACTCGACATGGGAACGCCATTCGACACCTTTTCGTCGGCCGCGCATACGGCGCACGCAACGGGTGCCGCGCTCGAAAACCGGCTACGACTCAAGCGCCTCATGGAGTCCGAAGGATTTCTGAACTATGACCAGGAGTGGTGGCATTACAGCTACAGCGCTCCGAATCCCGTCCGCTTCGATCGCGTCATCCACTGAGCAGATCATCTCACCCAGAGGATATTCCGCCATGTCTCCGCTCGTTCGGCCGGCCCTTGGCATCAGCCTGATCGTACTCTCTGCCGCTTGTGCGCGAACCACGCCGCAGGCCGACGTCCACGCTGAGCACGCGTCAGCCACATCGGCCTCGGCGAGCATGGCCGGCGAACAGCGCGACGCCAGCATTCCGGCAAGCTCGTCCGGCGTCGCCGCTCGGCTGGCCAGCTCGCCGCGGCACGGCGAGTACGTGATGATCCGCACGGGCCCATCGGACAGCGTACGCGCGTGGGTGGTCTACCCTGAGCGCGCCACCAAGGCGCCGGTCGTCGTGGTAGTCCACGAGATCTTCGGGCTGTCCACGTGGGTACGGGGCGTGGCGGACCAGCTCGCGGCGGATGGCTTCATCGCCATCGCGCCTGACCTGCTCACCGGAAAGGCCGCTCCAGCGCCTGGCACGGATACCCTGACTCAAGCAGTCGCCACCTCGACGATCCGCACCCTTCAGTCAACCGATGTACAACGGCAGCTCGCGGCCGTGGGGCAGTATGGAATGTCACTGCCATCGGCGGAGAAGAAGTACGGCATCGTGGGTTTCTGCTGGGGCGGAAGCACGTCGTTCGCTCACGCCGTCGCGAGCCCACCTGGCCTCGGAGCGTCGGTGGTCTACTACGGCACCTCTCCCGCCACACCACTTCTGGCGAATGTGAAGGTGCCGGTGCTCGGCCTCTACGGCGGCAACGATGCTCGCGTTGGCGCAACCGTTCCGCCGGCCGACTCGGCCATGCGCGCGCTCGGCAAGAGCTTCGAGCCGCATTCCTTCGCGGGAGCTGGCCACGGTTTTCTCCGGCAACAGACTGATTCGACCGGCGCGAACCTCTCGGCTTCTCGCCAGGCCTGGCCGCTCACCGTCGCCTTCTTCCGTACCCATCTCGGCGGGTGATGCCCTACATCTTTCTGGTGTCGTTCATCGGCGGGCTCCTGCTCGCCGTTCGGATCATGTTCTTCGGCGCGGAACGTCGGCGCATCCGGATGGTGGGCGGTATGCCCCTGCGGCGATCCGAGCCCGCGGCCGTGGCCTTTCTCGTCATGTTCGGCGTGGCCGGCTACCTGCTCACCCGGCACGGCACAATGGCAGCGACGTGGGGCACCGTGCTCGCATTGCTGCTCGGCGTGCTCTGGGCCGCACTCGTGACTCGGCTCGCCATCGCCACGGCGCGTGTGACGCCCGAACATGATCCGGACGATCCCCGCTTTGTGCTCCAGGGCCACGTTGCCGTGGTCACCCAGGCCATTCCGGCTGATGGGGAAGGTGCCATTACCTATGGGGAAGGCGATGGTCATCGGACTCTGCCCGCCCGAGCGATCGATGAGAGCGCCATTGCCGAGGGACTCGAGGTGTGCATCGAGCGAGTAGACAGTGGCGTGGCGTTCGTCGAGCCGTGGACAGTGGTGGAAGCACGACTCTGAGCGCATCGCGCTGGCACGTCCTACGCGGTGTGGCGATGAACGGAAGGGCAGGGTCTCCCTTCTCGGGCGCAGCGGAAGGAGAAGGAGGAGAACATGTCGGACGCCGTGATTTTCATGCTCGTCTTCGCGGGATTCTTCGTCCTCCGCGGTGTCGCTGCAACGGTCTTCTTTTTCTGCATCCTTCCCCAGGGCGATCGCTGCCCGAACTGCGATGCGGTCACCCTTCACGTGCAGTCTCGCGTCTGGAACCGGCTGCTTCCGATGTTCCGCACGAGCTGGTGCTATGAGTGCAACTGGCACGGCATGCTGCGACGTGGGCCGCTCACACCCACCACGTCGTCCGAGGTCACGTCGAGGCTTCCTACGAAGCTCCCCTAGCGGGGCCTCCTGGCGCGTGCGCAAGAAGGGCTAGCCACTCCGGCCAGCTTCCGCTCAGCTCGAAGAAGTCCTCGTAGTAGGTGAGGCCGGCGCTCTCCAGCTCGTCGACGAGTGCGCCGAGGGCCTCCACGTCGTAGATCGGGCCGAGGGCGACGAGCTCTCCGTCCACGCGAAACTCCACATCTGTGAGCCCTAGGCGCTCGTCGAGCGAGGCGCGCGTCAGTCCGGCGCGCTCGTACGCCTGCCGCCGAAAAAACAGCGTTGGTACGCCCTGTGTGACGGATAGCGGCATGGTCTGCTCCGGTCGGCGAGCTTTCTGGTCGGGTCGTGTAGAGGCGATGCCAAGTTACGCCGTGGGTGTCGGCACCTCCACCCATCCCGCCGTCGCTATCTTTCCGGGATGCCGGAGTCGATCTCTCATCTCGAAGCCGAGTTCGACGTGCTCGTCATCGGCGCGGGGCATGCCGGAACCGAGGCCGCTGTCGCCGCCGCGCGGCGCGGCGCGCGTACCGCGCTGGTGACGAGTGCACTCGAGACCATCGGGCAGATGTCGTGCAATCCGGCCATCGGCGGGGTGGCCAAGGGCACGGTCGTTCGCGAGGTCGACGCGTTGGGCGGCATCATGGGACGAGCGACCGATCTGGCGTCGCTACAGTTCCGGATGCTGAATCGGAGCAAGGGGCCGGCGGTGTGGGCGCCACGAGCGCAGTGCGATCGCGGTCTGTATCGCCGCGCGGTCCGGTCGTTGGTCGAAGAACACCCGCGCCTTGCGACCATTCAGGGCACCGTCGCACGGCTGCTGTTCGACGGTGATCGGATCCGCGGCGTGGAGACGCTCGAGGGCCGACGCTTCGGAGCGCGGTGCATCGTGGTCACCACCGGCACCTTCCTTCGTGGCCGCATCCATATTGGCACCACGACATCGCTCGCCGGTGGCCGTGCGGGTGAGAGCTCCACGACACATATGGCGGAGCAGCTCGAGCGCGCGGGGCTCCAGGTGGCGCGCTTCAAGACGGGAACGCCGCCGCGCATCGACGGACGCACGGTGCGGTTGGAGGCGCTCGAGCGCCAGATGAGCGAGGTGGAGCTGTTCGACTACTCGTGGTCGCACTTCTGGCCCGATCCGCGGCGTGCCGATGGCACCACACGCCATCCTTCTCAGCTTCCCTGCTGGATCACCTTCCTCGGCGCCGAAGGGAAGTCGATCATCGAGCGGCACATCGGTGAATCGGCAATGTACGGCGGCGCGATCGCCTCTCGCGGACCGCGGTATTGCCCGTCCGTCGAGGACAAGATCGTGAAGTTTCCTGCCGCGGAGCGGCACCAGATCTTCCTCGAGCCCGAAGGACACGATACGCACGAGTTGTACGTGAACGGGCTGTCCACTTCGCTGCCCGCTCCGGTGCAGCTTGCGGTGCTTCGCTCGGTGCCGGGGCTCGAGCACGCGCGGATGACGCGCGCCGGATATGCGATCGAGTACGACTACTATCCGCCAACGCAACTGGACTCGACGCTGCAGGTGCGTTCGATGCCAGGGGTCTTCTTCGCGGGCCAGATCAACGGCACCACCGGCTACGAAGAGGCAGCCGGGCAGGGGCTCGTGGCGGGGGTGAACGCCGCCGGCGTCGCGCTGGGGACAGATCCGATGATCCTTGGGCGTGAGAGCTCCTACATCGGCGTGCTCGTGAACGATCTCGTGACTCGCGGCGTGGACGAGCCATATCGGCTGTTCACATCGCGGTCAGAGTTCCGTCTTTCGATCCGTCAGGACAACGCGCTGCGTCGCCTCGCCCCGATCGGTCTCTCCCTCGGTCTCTACGACGCGCGCGAGCGCGAGATGATCGATGCTCGTCTCGCCGCGGAAGACGAAGCGCTCCGGCTAGCCGAGCAGACATCCATCACGCCGGAGGTGGCCGCACCGGTGCTCTCGGCCGCAGACAGCACGCCGTTGTCGCATGCCGTGCGCATCGCCGAGGTGGCTCGGCGGCAAGCGATCTCGTTGCAGGATCTCTTTCGCGCAGCCGGAGTGGGCGAAGCGCTTCCAAGCGATGCTGTCGTGAGTACTGAGCTGCAGCTCAAGTACGCGGGCTATTTCGCCCGCGAGCGCACGCAGGCGGAGAAGGTGCGCCGCATGGGCCAGTTTCGCCTCGACGAGTCGCTGCCATATGGCGACATGCAGTCGCTCTCGTATGAGGCGAGGCAGAAGTTGTCGGCTCTGCGGCCGTTGACGTTGGCGGAAGCGGCACACGTTCCGGGCGTGAGCCCCAATGACATCCAGAATCTCGTGATCGAGATCGAGAAGCGGCGCCGGCGTTCCTCATCGGTCACTCACGAACCCCACGCCGACTGAGACCGTCGCACGCCTTGCGAGGTAAGGCAGCATGGACGACAGGCCTGCTATCGCCAGGTGTGCAGGTTCGGTCGCGTGTATCGTCTCCTTCCAGCCTGTGTCGTCGCGAGGCGGAACAGCACATGCCGTGGGGAAGTGAATTAGTAGCTTTGTGTAAATAACATACCCTTGTCTGCCTTTGTCCTCATTCTCCGATGGTAATCATGCATAGACCCACTCGTCGAATTCTCTCCTTGCTCATTCCCGCTGCTCTCTTCGGTGTCAGCGTCGCGCCGGTGGTGGCTGCACAGAACATGTCGGCGCCCGTGCCGTCACTCGTCACGTCTGGACAGGGAGAGGCGAAGGTGACGCCGGATCGGGCGTCGATCCTGGTGAACGTACAGACACGCGCCGCCACTGCGGCGATATCGGCATCCGAGAATGCGCAACGGACTCGCGCCGTGATCGATGCGTTGCTCAAGCTCGGGCTGCCGAGAGAGCAGGTGACGACGGAGGGTTATACGGTCTACCCGGAGATGCGGTACGACAACACGGGAGGCTCACCGCGCGTGACGGGGTACGTCGTCACGAATACAGTTCGGACTGAGACACACCGGCCGGAGCAGGCCGGGGCCATTGTCGATGCGGCACTGGGCGCCGGCGCGAACGTGATCAACAGCCTATCATTCTATGCGTCGAACATCGAGGAGCCGCGTCGCCAGGCGATCGCGCTCGCTGTGGCAAGCGCGCGCGCGGACGCGGAGGCGATGGCGCGGGCCGCGGGTGGTTCGCTTGGAGGGCTTCTGGAGCTCTCGACCCAGGGACCGACGGTACCGCCGCGTCCGATGTTCGACGTCGGGATGATGCGCGCCAAGGTGGCTCAGGCCGAACCGACGCCCATCAGTGCGGGCCAGCAGACGATCACGGTATTCGTGAACGCTCGGTGGCAGTTCGTTTCCGGTCGCTGAGGCAGCCAAGGACCATTTGGCGATATAACGTTCGTCGAACGTTCGAGTGTTCTATAACGGACATGAAGAGCTCGCCTAGTGCGAGCTCTTCTGTATATGTGCCACGTGCCTCATTGGTCCGCCGCCACCACACGTGCCACGTGCCTCTGTTCCGCTCCGGAACATGTCGTTATACTCGACCCGTGCGCGAATTCGACATTGGGTACATTATGGGCCTCGTCGTCGGCGAGGGGTCTTTCACCGCCGACCGACAACAGCCATACCTTCAGGTGAAGTTCCACGCACGAGATCCTTTTCCGCTGCGTCAGCTCGCGGAGCGACTCGGTGGAAAAGTATACGGACCCTATCGACACCAGAGCCGGCACTATTTCACCTGGCTGCTTCGAGGTGCCGAGTTGAGGGCCGCGCTTCCGCTCTTCCGCGATCACTTGCCCGAGAGCTGGAAGCGAGAGCAGTTCGAGCAGTGGCTGGAGCAGCATCGGCATTTCTTTGCGCGCGACCGCAATGCGCCGCCTCGCGCCCTCACCGCAGACACCGAACGATAGGCATCCGTGGCCCGCGTCATTGCGATCGCAAACCAGAAGGGCGGGGTCGGCAAAACGACAACCGCCGTCAACCTGGCCGCCAGCCTGGCGGTCGCCGAGCGCCGAACCCTGCTCATCGATGGCGATCCGCAGGGGAACGCGACTAGTGGCGTGGGCGTCGAGCGCGCCAGCTTCGACCGAACAACCTACGACGTCCTCCTCGGCGAAACCGACATTGCCCACGCTCGCCTCCGCAGCGTGCAGTTCCAGCACCTCGACGTTCTCCCCGCCACCCCCGATCTAGCCGGCGCGGAGGTGGAGCTCGTGGCCGCGCCCGAACGCGAGCATCGGATGCGGCGCGCAGTGAACACCATTCGGGATGATTACGACTTCGTGCTCATCGACTGTCCGCCCTCGCTTGGCCTGATCACCCTCAACATGCTCGCCGCAGCTGATGCGCTGTTGATTCCACTACAGTGCGAGTACTACGCGCTCGAAGGTCTCAGCCAGCTGCTCAATACCGTGCATCTCATTCAGCGCGGCGTGAATCCCAAGCTCGCCATCACGGGGGTACTGCTCACCATGTACGACGCGCGATTGAATCTCTCTCGTCAGGTCGCCGCCGACGCCCGTGAGTACTTCGGATCCCAGGTCTTCGAGACCGTGGTACCTCGCAACGTACGGTTGGCCGAAGCACCGAGCTTTGGAAAGCCGATCGTGTTGTACGACGTGCAGAGCATCGGCGCACAGGCCTATATGGCGATCGCCAATGAGCTTATCGCCCGCGAGCCCGAGCCCGCCAAGGCAGCGGTGATTGCACATCTGCCGGCCAGCACCATGGCTGGAGAGGCCCGCCCATGAGCGCTGACGCTCCTCGCCGACTTGGCCGTGGGCTCGAAGCACTGATCTCGACCGCGAAACAGCAGCGCGACGGTGGGCAAACATCGACCGAGCGCGAGGTAGGTGATACCTCTGTCCTTCGCCGAGTCGCAGTCGCGGACGTCGCGCCGAATCGATTCCAACCGCGGCGCACCTTTACGGAAGCTGAGCTCGCCGAGCTGGAAGCGTCGATTAAATCGAACGGCCTGCTTCAGCCCATCACTGTGCGCTCGCGGCCAGGAGGCGGGTGGGAGCTGGTGGCCGGCGAGCGGCGGTTGCGCGCAGTGGGACGCCTGGGGTGGACCGACATTCCGGCGGTCGTCCATGACTTCGACGACCGAGCGATGCTCACCCTCGCGCTCGTGGAAAACCTCCAGCGCTCCGACCTCAATCCACTCGAGGAAGCGGAGGGCTATCAGCGCCTCATCGATGAGTTCGGACTGACGCAGCAGCAGGTGGCTGATGCCGTCGGGAAGGACCGCACCACGATCACAAATCTGCTGCGCGTGCTGACTCTGCCTGTCGCCATCCGCACCATGGTGGAGCGAGGGCATATTACCGCCGGACATGCCAGGGCCCTCCTTCCCATCAAGGACGAAAAGCGGCAACTGGACCTCGCGAACGAGATCGTAGCACGGCAGCTGTCTGTTCGCGAAGTCGAGTCGCGCGCACGGGAAACGCTGGTCGACGCGCCCCAGCGCTCCAGGACAGGCTCCAATCGCGCTCCGGGAACTCCAACTGCCTCGACGAACAACGACCCAGCAGCCCGGCGCGTCGAGGAGCAACTGCGTAAGCACCTCCAGACGGACGTCCACGTTCAGCAGCTTGGCAACGATCGGGGTGTCGTCCGTATCTCCTATTAC
>JBJMNM010000312.1:0-2431 GCA_045804305.1 Gemmatimonadaceae bacterium
AGGCGTCGAAGATAAGCATGGAGGATGCGACGATCCGACACGCGGACGACGACGTCGTTCGACGTGAGACCGAAGGCGCGCATGATGTCCACGGCGCACGCCACCAGCTCCGCGTCGGCCGCCACGTCCGACGTGCCGAAGAGGTCCACGTTGAGCTGAAAGTGCTCGCGGAGGCGCCCCTTCTGCTGACGCTCGTAGCGGAAGAGCTGCGGCATGGAGAACCAGCGCACCGGCTTGCGGAGCGCGTTGGCGCGCGCGGCCACCATGCGCGCCACGGTGGGTGTCATCTCGGGACGGAGCGCGACCTCTCGACCACCCTTGTCGACGAAGTTGTAGAGCTGTCCGACGATCTCATCCCCACTTTTTCTGATGTAGAGCTCCAGTGGCTCCAACGGGGGCCCGTCGTACTCCACGAACGCGTAGCGGCGCGCGACGTCGCGCCACGTCTGCATGATGAACGCGCGCTCGGCGAGCTCCTGGGGGTAGAAATCGCGGAAGCCGGGGAGGGCGCTTTTGAACATCGGCTAAAGCTAGCCGGTGAGCGGAGATACCTGCAACCGCGCCATCGCGTCGCCGACCGTGTGGAAGGACCCCGTCACGAGCACCGTCGCGCCGTCCGTCTCGGCAAACATCAGGGCGTGACCGAAATCCGGCTCCGCTTTCACCGTGTAGCCGCGCGTCACGGCGTACGCCGCCGCCTCCGCCAGCGACCAGGCCCGGCTTGCCGGCGCGCTCGGCGCGTTGGTCAGCACGAACCGCGCGGCAATCGGGGCGAGCGAGTCGATCATCGCGCGCCAGTCCTTGTCGGCGAGCACGCAGAGGAGCACGACGACCGGCTGCTCGTCCGCGAGCTCACGCAGGCTCTCGGCGAGGGTGCGTGCGCCGTCGGGGTTGTGCGCCACGTCGAAGATCCAGTTCCCCACGCGCTGGAACCGCCCGGGAAGTCGCACCGAGCGCACCGACACCGCTGCTTCGATGAGTGGCACGGCGAAGGGTCCGCCGGCGGCGTCGAGGAGCGCGAGGGTGAACGCGAAGTTGTCGGCCTGGTGCCGACCAATCAGCGGCGTCTCCACCGTTCGCTCGTCGCCGAGCGCTCGAATGCGGAACCGCGTCCCACCGCTGGAAAGGGAGAACAGTGTCGCCTCGCTCTCTTCCACGACCAGACGCACCGGCGACGCGCCGGCGGCGCGAGCGTCGCGGGCCAGCCAGGCGCGCACTTCGGCATCGGGCTCGCCGATCACCGCCGGCACGCCCGCCTTGAAGATCCCCGCCTTCTCGCCAGCGATCTTCTCGAGCGTCGCGCCCAGATACTCCACGTGGTCGAAGCCGATGGAGGTGACCCCCGCCGCGATCGGCTGGACCACGTTGGTGGAATCGAGCCGCCCGCCGAGGCCCGTCTCCACGAGCGCCACGTCCACGCCCTCGCTCGCAAAATGGGCGAAGGCGAGCGCCGTCGTCGCCTCGAAGAACGACGCGCCCAGTCGCTCCACGGCCGGCGTCCACTCGTCGATGAAGGCCGTAACCTCCTCCTCCGAGATCGGCACACCGTTCACGACGATGCGCTCCCTGAAGTCGACCAGGTGCGGCGAGGTGTACTTCGCGACGCGAAGGCCGCGAGCGCGGAGCAACGCATCCGCCGTCGCCACCGAGCTGCCCTTTCCGTTCGTGCCGGCGATGTGGACGACCGGGTATCGGCGGTGCGGGTCCCCGAGCTCCGCCAGCAGGGCGTGGGTCCGCTCGAGGCCGAACTTGTACGCTCCCGTGGTGCGCGCGAACAGGAAGTCGAGCGCTGCCGAATACCTGCTCAGGGCGACGTCCACCCCGACGCAGCCGGACGGCCGCTCATGTGCCGCAGCAGTTGGCCGACCGTGTGCTTGAGATCGCGGCGGTGCACCACCTGGTCCACCATGCCGTGGTCGAGCAGGAACTCGGCGGTCTGGAAGCCCTCGGGAAGATCCTGCCCCAGCGTCTGCTTGATCACGCGCGGTCCGGCGAACCCGATCACCGCGCCCGGCTCGGCGAGAATGGCGTCGCCCAGCATGGCGTAGCTCGCGCTCACGCCGCCCGTCGTCGGGTTGGTGAGCACCACGATGTAGGGCAGCCGACGCTCGGCGAGCTGTGCCAGCACCGCACTCACCTTGGCCATCTGCATCAGGGACAGCACACCCTCCTGCATGCGGGCACCGCCCGATGCACAGACGACGACCAGCGGATGCTTTCGCTCGAGCGAACGCTGGCCGAGACGTGCGATCTTCTCGCCGACCACCGACCCCATAGAGCCGCCCATGAAGGCGAAATCCATCACGCCGAGGCTCGTTGGGAGCCCGTCGACCGTGCCGGAGGCGGCGAGGAGGGCGTCACCCTCGCCGGCGTTCGCCATGGCCTTCTTGAGCCGACCCGGATACTCGGGGAACCCGAGCGGATCGGTGGA